>CACZTE010000133.1 GCA_902784045.1 uncultured Eubacterium sp.
AAAGATGAAGCCAAGAGCTATTACGGAAGGTGCTTTGATTACGGCCATTGCTGTTGTTTTGGCAATGGGATGTTATTATATTCCGTTCTTATATCTTTTTTATGTGTTGGTTCCGACGCCGATTGCGGT
Source organism: uncultured Eubacterium sp. (assembly GCA_902784045.1). Lineage (GTDB taxonomy): Bacteria > Bacillota > Clostridia > Eubacteriales > Eubacteriaceae > RUG12931. Next base: position 130 of record CACZTE010000133.1, read on the forward strand.
TTTGGCCAAGCGTCAGGGTGTCGGTGTTGCGTCAGTTTCGGCCCTTGCAGCCGGCGCAATCACCTTTTTGTTTATCGATCCGCTGACTGCCTCGACTTACCTGTTTTATTTTGTCTTTGTCGGCATTGCTCTCGGATGGTGTTATTCTGCCGGGAAAAGCGGATTTATGCGAATGGTCATCGGATATATGGGCGCTTTTATAGCGATCATGCTTTCGATTGTCGTGATTAGCGCGTTCAGCGGAGCAGATATAATGACGCAAATCGGAGAAGCGATTGACTTATCGGGCCAACAGGCCGCTGAGATTTATCGTTCCGCATTGCCGGCGGACCAGGTTGGCGCTTTAACGGAATCCGTGAACTCCCTTGTCACGCAGATGAAATTGATGATTCCGGCCGTTTTTTTAATCCTGCCTTTTTTTATCGCTTGGTTTAATGTGCTTTTGACGGATTTTATTCTGATTCGGACGCGTCATCAAATTGAACCGCTTCCAAAAATCAGTCAATGGGAAGCTCCTGTATCCCTCCAGGTGTTTATGGCTCTGATGCTGGTTTTAACCATCATCTTTCAACTTTTGCCGACGAATACGGTGCCCCAGGTTTATTCCACAACGATATCGGTTTTGTCGGATTTGGTCTTTACCCTTCAAGGCTTTTCTTTTGTGTTTTGGTTTTTGTTTCGAAAAAAACAAAAAGAGAGCTTGCCCGTCAAAGCGATTGTTGTGTTGATCGTAATGATAATTCCCTTTGCATCATTGATTCTCAGGTTTATTGGTATCTTTGATATGTTTAGCGGAATTCGCAAAATTATAGCATTACGAGATGGTGATAACCAATGAATAGATATAAAGTATTATTGATTATATTTGCGGCGGCGCTCATCATTATCGGATGGTTAACATTGAGCGTTCTTCCGGTTGCCGGTGTTTGCCTTGTTTTAATCGGAGCGGCTGAGATCATCATCGCGCTTTTTTATCATCCAAACGACGATTCCGAAACCGATGATTCGAGCGGACAAAATCTTTCAAAAGAAATTTTTCAAGTTAATCGGGATCGTTTGTATGATTTGTCCATTCCAATGGCTGTTGTGAATGAGAATGGCACAGCATTGATATTAAATGATGCTTTTACGGAATTAATGGGAGAAAATGTCGCCCAAAAAGGCGTTAACCTTTTTAAACTGTTTAATATTGATGCTACCACTAAGAATAACAACGAAATCAAAACGGTTGATTATCACGATAAAACCTATGGTTATGTTGTATCCTCATTTTCCAAGAGGGATAAATCATTTTACTTGCTTCATTTTGTCGATGTGACGCCTCATCGGGAGCTGATTGAAAAAGGTTCCGCCGGTGATGTGGTGTTTGGTTATATTATTATTGATAATTATGATGATATTGCCGAGCAGTTGTCTGCCGGTGAGCGTTCCGTTCTTTTCAGCCAGATTGACGTGATGATCAATCATTGGGCTGATCGTAACAACGCGGCCATTGTGAAATATGATTCTGATCACTATCTTGCGATTTTCACGAAAAAAGATTTAGAGATTTTTCGTCGTGATCATTTTCATATTTTGGATGAAGCCAGAGAACTCGGCAGCTCCTATCAAAAACAGGTAACGCTAAGCATTGGCATCGGTGTTTCGGAAGAACCGAAGACGATTCGCGAAAGCAATGAGCTTTCCCATGCTGCGCTGGATATTGCCCTTGCCCGGGGAGGCGATCAATGTGTTGTCCGGGAGGATGACAAAAACGCGTATTACGGAGGCAAGACTGAAGCGAAAGAAAAACGCACAAAGGTTAAAGCTCGTGTCAAAGCCCATGTCCTTAGAGACCAAATCAGTGAAGCGTCCAATGTCATCATCATGGGTCATCAAAATCCAGATATGGATTGTCTCGGCGCCGCGGTGGGTCTGCTCCGTGCGTGTAAATGCATGAACAGGGAAGCCCGTTTTATCCTGAGAGAGATAAATCCGAGCATCTCGGCTTTGATGGATTATCTGAGTACTGATGAAGATTATGTCGAAAGCTTTATCAAGCCGAAGGAAGTGAATGATTATATCAACGCCGGCACCCTGCTCATTGTGGTGGATACGCAAAGCCTTGATTATGTGGAAATGCCGGATCTTATTGAATCCATCGAAAAAATCGTGGTCATTGATCATCACAGGGCATCGGGAAAAACCATCAAAAACACCATTTTCTCATATCAGGAAGCGTATGCATCCTCAACCTGCGAACTTGTGACGGAATTGCTTCAATATTTTAACATCAAAGAAATCATTACAAAAGTGGAGGCCAATGCGCTTTTGGCAGGGCTCTGTATGGATACCAAAATGTTTACACAGAAGACTGGTGTCCGGACTTTTGAAGCCGCATCGGTTTTGAAGCGCAGAGGAGGAGATACGGTCTTTGCCAAGACCATGCTTCAAGATGATATCGAAACCTACACCGCTCGTTCCCATGCAGTGGCCAAAGCGGATTTTTACTATGATCACCGGATTGCTATTTCAGAAATTGAAAGTGATTCTGACGAAGCCAATTTAATCGCGGCTCAGGCGGCGGATGAACTTTTGAATATTAAAGGCGTTATCGCGTCATTTATTGTTATGAAAACGCCGGAGAGAGGCATTATTATCAGCGGCCGATCTTTAGGGAAAATCAACGTCCAAACTATTTTGGAAAAATTGGGAGGTGGAGGCCATATGACAATGGCTGGAGCTCAATTAACAGATGTGGATGATTTGAAGGAGGCCAAGCACAAAGTCCTTAGTGTCGTTAATTTATATATGAAAGAAAGTGGACAAGCATAGTTGTTTACTGTTTATTCTGCCGAATGAGAAAACCGATTGACGATACAATCAGCGCTATCTTTTCGAGAATGGTATTTTAAGAAACATCTCTGACAAAATCGAGAGGCAAGATACGAATTCTATTTTATAACAATCTCTAAGATTGATTATCGCTCAAGAGTTAATCACGTGATATGTACCCGGAAAACTATAAGACAATAATCATCAGAATCATAACCTCCGGAAACTGGGAACACTTGACGAAGGTAAACAAAACTTTTATAATTTGAAAAAAAGAAATATGCGGTTCGCGGTCAGGAAAAACCATGATCGTACCGATTTAGAAAAACACAAAGGAGAGTGAATACGCATGAAAGTTGTATTACTTCAGGACGTAGATAAAGTGGGAAAAGCCGGGGACATTGTAGAGGTGAAAAACGGCTACGGCAGAAATTATTTAATCAAAAATAAATTGGGCGTCCTCGGTACACGTGAAAATATAAAAGCTGCCGAAAAACGTCAGGAAGAAATCCGAAAACAAAAAGAAGAAGAACGTAAAGCGGCTGTGGCATTGGCGGAAAAACTTGACGCTACTCAGTTGGTAATTCATGAACGCGCTTCCGACGAGGGAACACTGTTCGGTTCCGTTACCAATAAAAATATCGCAGAAGCATTGGAATCTGAAATGGGTATTGTTGTGGATAAGCGCAAGATTGAATTAGCGGATCCCATTCGCAACGTGGGGAAATTTACCATTCCGATTAAGACATATGCCGGTGTTGAGGGAAAATTGACGGTTGTGGTCGCGGCAAAAAAATAATTGATCGTTCTTCCACGAAAACTATGACGCGATGCCGTCTAATGAAAATTGATTAAATCACGGAGAAACGGCAATGGCTTTTAATCCAAAATCACCGCCGCACAACGCGGAAGCGGAGGCTTCCGTTTTGGGCGGCATTATTGTAGACAAAGAAAATATATATAAAGCAGAAGAAATGCTCAGGCCCGATGATTTTTATGTCACTAAGAACCGGGTGATTTATGAAAATCTTTTGGCAATGCGGGATGCCGGTATTGATTTTGACCTTGTCACATTGTCCGAGAGACTCAGAAATGTTGAAGTTTTGGAGTCTGTCGGCGGAGAAGTGTATCTGGCGGAACTGGTAGAACAAGTGCCTATGCTCAGCAATTTTAGAAGCTATTGTATCATCGTGAGAGATCACGCAAGACTCAGAAGCGTTGTATCGGCAGCCGAAAGCATTTTGGATGATTGTTACGGCAAATACGAACGCGTTGATGACGTGATCTCAGAGGCTGAGCGCAAAATATTTGCCCTAGCGGAAGGACAGACGAGCGAAGGTTTTCATGCCGCTAATGAAGTGATCGACGAGACCGTTGAGTATATTCAGGAAATCAAAAAGCACAAAGGACAGCTCATCGGTATTTCAACCGGGTTTGAAGCGTTGGATTATAAAACCTCGGGATTACAAAAATCCGATTTAATTTATATCGCTGCCAGACCGTCAATGGGCAAAACGGCCTTTGCGCTCAATTTGGCTCAGCATGCCGTCATCAAAGAAAATAAAACCGTGGCAATTTTCAGTTTGGAAATGTCGCGAACGCAACTCATGCAGCGTATGCTTTGTTCTGAAGGTTTAATTGATTTATCCAAACTTAGAACCGGCGATTTGGATCCCGATGAATGGCAGATATTGGGTGACGCTTCGATGCGGTTATACAACGCGCCGCTTTATATCGACGATTCGGCAGGAACCGGCGTCGCAGATATCCGTTCCAAATCACGAAGACTTAAAGCGGAACATGGATTAGACCTCATCGTGATTGACTATTTGCAACTGATGAGCAGCAGAGGACGCAGCGAAAATAGACAAAACGAAATATCCGAAATGTCAAGAGGACTAAAGGCTCTGGCAAGGGAGATTGATTGTCCCGTGATTTGCCTTTCCCAGCTCAGCCGCGCGCCTGACGCTAGAACAGATCATCACCCGGTGCTGGCGGATTTGAGAGAATCCGGATCAATCGAGCAGGACGCGGATGTCGTTATGTTTTTATACCGTGAATACTATTATGATAAGGAAAACGCCAATCCCAATATGGCTGAGTTAGATATCGCCAAGCAGCGTAACGGCCCGACAGGCCGTATGAAGTTAACCTGGCGTCCGGAATTTACCAGATTTATGCCTTTCGCCGATGAACAGTTTTATTCGGGAGCGGAACCGGGTGGCGGCGGTGTTTCCTGATAATTTATAGTCATACTATTTTCTAAAATCGAAAAAGACCAGGTATAATCACAAACTTGTCGAAAAGGTAAACACCGGCAATGTTGCATAATGAGATATTAGTTCTCATTGTTAGAGAAAGAATAACGATACGAAATGAGCAAAGAAAAAACAGAAGAGAAAGAAAAAGGAACGCTTTATATTGTCGGAACACCCATCGGAAACCTTGAAGACATGAGTTTTCGGGGAATACGCATGTTAAAAGAGGTTGATCTCATCGCCGCCGAGGATACGCGGCATACGCGAAAGCTGCTCAGTTATTACGAAATTGAGACACCAATGACAGCCTATCATAAATTTAATGAAAAAGAAACTTGCGACCGGCTCATCGAACGTTTGATCAACGGCGAAAACGTAGCTTTGGTTTCTGACGCCGGAATGCCCATCATCTCCGATCCCGGGTATGTGCTCGTTACGGCGTGTCAAAAAGCGAATGTTGATGTGCGCGTTGTGCCGGGACCCAATGCTGCGATATGCGCAGTGGCGCTTGCCGGAATGGATGTCCGCCGTTTTTGCTTCATGGGTTTTTTGAGCAAAAAAAACAAAACCTTCCGCGAAGAACTAGAGGACATCGCAAAATCGGCAGTCCCTTCGGTGATTTATGAATCACCCCACCGCATTGTCAAAACACTGGAAGCAGTGAAAGCGTTGATGCCGGAAAGGACAATATGTATTTCCCGGGAAATAACCAAACAACATGAAGAAACTCTTTCCGGAAATGCGGAAAGGCTTCTCGACATCTTTGCTGAAAAGCAGCCCAAAGGTGAATTCGTCGTGATCATCGACGGCGCGAAGGAAAAGTTTAAACCGGATGATATCAGTGCTTTGTGCGAAGGAGATCCGGAAGATCATTTGAAGTATTATACGAGTTTGGGAATGGATGAAAAAGAAGCGATGAAAAAAGTCGCCAAAGATAGAGGTATATCCAAGCGAGATGTGTATCGTTTATTGAAGGTGTAGTTATGAAAAACAAACGGAGAAATCACCATATGTCAATCGCCGCCTTCGCGGCGATTGTATTGACTCTCACGATTTTGCTTTCGGGATGTGCAAAAGTGAGCAATATTATTCGTATTGAAAACATTAAATCCGGGGACGCTAAATTTGTCTCAGAGAATATGATTATGGGTGGCGAAAACGGAAAGCTGTTTTTTTACGATTTGAGCAAGGGAGAAAAAAAAGACACGGAAATTTATTCCAACTGGTCTGCTATCCTTCCGGAAGAAAATGTCGTGGTGTTTTCAAACAGCGAATGTGAAACAGGAATTTGCAAACTGGATGATAAAAAGAAGATAATATGGTCTGAAAAAATCTTCAGTAAGGATTGTGACCTGAGAATTGATCCCGCTATTGTGAAGATTGGGGACACCTATTATCTGACATCAACGCGTATTAACGGCGAAATCAACCGAGCGGACGTCAACAAAGAAAACGGCATCTACACACTTTCGCTTTACCGCTCGAAGGATTTGAAAAAATGGAACTATGTCGGCGATGTTGTTAAAGATAATCATAATATAGAAGATATTGATTTGATGAATGACGATGGTAAGTTGCGTGTGATTTTTGAACGTGAAACCATTGATAAAGGAGCCTCGGCTATTGTGACTATGCTTTCTGAGGACAGCGGAAAAACTTGGAAAGACGCGGTGACGCTGGTGGATGATGGTGCCGACAATGAACCGGCGGCTTTGATGAAAACCGATTCTGGATATCGGTTGTTTTACAGCAGTGACGCACAAAGAAAAGAAGAAAGCTATGAAGGCGCGAGTGCTTATATAGCAACTTATGATTTTGATTTTAAACCTGTAAAAAGTGCGATGATGACCACGGAACCGAAAAGCGGTATCCTGCTGTACGATGTGATTGTCGAAGAAGACCGCGCAAAAATTTTGTTTTCCGAAAAGTATCTTACCGTGAACAATTTGATTGTTGAAGATATCTCTTTGCCTTAAAAATGTGGGAAGAGAAAACGCAAAATATTTAAGGCGGATTTTTTGACACTAAAAGGAGTATCCGTTATAATTAAGAAATCAGTTTTTAGCGATGAGATAAATTTCGTTTTTAAGATTAATCATTATTGATTACAAGACAGACAAACCATCGATGTATTTCAAAGACGAGATTTTCCAGCAGATGAAAATCTCGTCTTTTTGTTTAATCTTAAGATTTATAAACCGAGGAGACGCAACATGGCAAACAAAAAATTCTATATCACGACACCTATCTATTATCCAAGCAGTGATTTACATATCGGACATACGTATACCACCGTCGCGGCGGACGCGTTGACACGTTTTAAAAAACAGCAGGGCTATGACGCCTATATGCTTACCGGGACAGATGAACACGGCCAGAAAATTCAGAAGGTGGCCGAAAAAGCCGGCGTGTCACCCAAAGCCTATGTCGATGAAGTGGTCGGGCGGATTAAAATCCTTTGGAAGTTGATGAATATCGACTATAATCAATTTATCCGTACGACAGATCCTGAGCATGTTAAAACCATTCAGCGGATTTTTAAAAAGCTCTATGATCAGGGAGACATTTACAAAGGCCGCTATGAAGGCTGGTATTGCACGCCTTGCGAATCTTTTTGGACGGAGACGCAGGCCGCCGACGGCGTTTGCCCAGATTGCGGAAGACCCGTGGAAAAAGCGTCGGAAGAAGCATATTTTTTCAAAATGTCAAAATACGCGGATCGTCTGATTGATTATATTGAAAAGCATCCCGATTTTATTTTGCCGGAAGCGCGCAAAAACGAAATGATTAATAACTTCATCAAACCCGGACTTCAGGATCTTTGCGTGTCTAGAACGTCTTTTGACTGGGGTGTTCCTGTGAGTTTTGACCTCGGCCATGTGGTTTACGTTTGGATTGACGCGCTGCCCAATTATGTTTCGGCACTTGGTTATCTTAACGATAAAGATCAGCTGATGGATAAATACTGGCCGGCGGACGTGCACTTAGTCGGAAAAGACATTATCCGATTCCACACTATTTACTGGCCGATTATTCTCATGGCGCTCGATTTGCCGCTGCCCAAACATGTTTACGGCCATGGATGGATTTTGCTCAAAGGCGGAAAAATGAGTAAATCAGTGGGGAATGTGGTTGACCCTGTTGCGTTGGCCAAAAAGTACAATGTCGACGCGTTGCGTTATCATGTTCTCAGAGAAATGACTTACGGCGCTGACGGTGTCTATAACGAGGATTTGCTCATCAGTCACATTAATTCGGATCTCGCCAATGATCTCGGCAATTTGCTCTCACGAACTGTAGCGATGACGGTGAAATATTTCGGCGGAACATTGCCAGCAGAAAAAGCGGATGGCGAGTTTGATGACGATTTGAAAAAAACCGCTATGCAGGCTGTGGCTGATTACGAAAAATATATGGACGCCTTTGATATCAGCCGCGCGCTGGAAGCAGTGTGGCAGCTCATTGGTCGCGCCAATAAATACATCGATGAAACCCAGCCTTGGATGCTCGGAAAAGATGACAGCAAGCGGGACAGATTGTCTGCCGTGCTTTATAATCTTACAGAATGCCTGCGTATTGTTTCGGTGCTTGTTTTCGCGGCGATGCCCGTCACTGGAAAGCGCATTGCCGATGAACTTTGCGTGCCTGATGACGCGCGAACATGGGAGAGTGTCCAGACCTTTGGCGGTTATCCCTCGGACGTGACCGTAACACGCCACGAACCGCTGTTCCCCCGCATTGACGTGAAAGCGGAAGCCAAAGCAAAACAAAAAGAACAACCTCAAAAACAAAAGAAACAAAGCAAAAAGAAAGAAGCTCAAGAACTTCCTGAAGGGATTATTACTATTGATGATTTTGCCAAAGTCAAAATGCGAGTGGCCACTGTATTATCTTGCAAGAAGGTTGAAGGAACAGATAAGCTCCTTCGCTTCAGTCTGGATTTCGGTGATGAAAAGCGTCAGATTATTTCAGGTATTGCCGAATATTATGCGCCTGCTGATCTCATCGGAAAAAACATTGTTGCATGTATTAATTTGAAACCGAGAAAAATGCGAGGAATCCTTTCTGAAGGGATGATTCTTTCGGCCTTTGATGGTCAAAACCTCAAGGTGCTCACCGTCGATGGTGATATGACGCCGGGCGCCGCTGTCGAATAAGCGACTAAAGCGCTTTGTTTTGAAATAATGAGCATGTGGAAGCATCGGATCGAATGCGATTTTTTCTTCTTTTCACGAGAAAAGCAAACGATCCGTAAAATGTTTTGCCCATGAGGCAAAATATGGTTTTCGGAGTAATATTTAATGAGTAAAAATAATGAGGCAAAATCTGCGACTTCCAAAGGGCTTAAAAAGAGAAAACCTGATGGGATAATCGCGAGGATTAAAATGTTTTATGAAGGCTTTTATGTTGGCCCTCATAAAAACATCAATCTGATTGGGGTCGGCATTGTTGCCCTTTTGCTGGCGGTTTTTCCGTTTTTTGGACCCTATGTTTTTGAAGAGCATCTTGATTATATTTTTCCTTATTTGCTGTCTGTCGGCATTATCGGGCTGTTTCTTATCTTTCCTTTTCCAGAAAAAATGCGTGACAATATTATTTGGAACGTTGTAATAGCGGTTTTGTGTGTATACCTCATTCGAACACTCATCCAAATAGCTTCAGGGTTGGGGGTATTTCCGGCAAACATGGACAATGATCCTTACGGAATAGCTCAATTTATTCTTTCTGCTATGCTGACTGTTGGCTGTATCACTTTTTTCTACACGTTGACCGGCAGTATGGCCGTTTCTGTTACAGTGCCCGCCGTCACGCTTTTTATTCTTGGCACTGTCAATCGTTTTATTATCGAATTTCGTGGCGATGTGCTTTTCGCTGGTGATTTTTTGGCGATCGGGACAGCGGCGGAGGTGGCGAGCGGCTATAATATTGTTTTTAAACTAAATACTTACATTGCATTGGCCATACTTGTAGCAGTGATTTTTTGTGCTTTTCATATGACATGCCATACCCCTTTTAAAACCGACTATAAATCGCGTATTGCTTCCTTCGCAGTTACTGTAGTTTGCATATTTGGATTTGTGTTTGCCAATCCTTCACAGTATTTGTGGACTTGGGCTAATGTAGCGAACCATTATATGGTATCTTTCGCTGTTAACTTGATTCAAATGCATCAGCCAGCGCCGAAGAATTATTCTCTCGAGTCTGTGCGAGGAATTGTTGAAAACAATCAAGATACGCAAAAAGGTAATTTAATACCTCGGGTAAACAACATCAGAGAAGGTTATAGTGATGGCACGAATGTGGTTAGAACGACAGATGTTAAACATCCAACAGTCATCGCGATAATGAATGAGAGTTTTTCCGATTTAAGTGTGTTGGGCGATTTGGACATCAATGAAGATTATTTGCCTTTTTTTCACAGTTTAAATTCAAAAGATGCTAAT
>CACZTE010000134.1 GCA_902784045.1 uncultured Eubacterium sp.
AGGTATTTGTCCCGAAATACGACAAAGCGGATCGGGATCATATGCGGCGATTGTTGCGAAAAGCAACGCCGATCATTGATCTCATCGCGGAGGATCAAGTTCCGTTTGGGTCTTTCGCGTCTGCTGAATTGGTTGATTCAGTGGTGGCTACGATCGGATACGCCAACGCAAATCAGAAAGATGAGGATGCGCTGCAGGCGCTCAGAGATGACCGGCATGTGCTCATTAATCTGTACGGCGCGATCAAAAAAGCGCCGGCATTTCCGCCGTTATATGTCCAGCTTGGCAATCTGCTGCGAAAGTACGGCCTTTTTGACGAAGAGGTTGTTTTGCTGGAAAACGCGATGGAAGACAACAACTTTAGCGATGACCATCTGACAAAACTCCAAAAGAGATTAAGCGTTGCCGGACGATATCGGGATTTGGATGACGCGGCCATGCGTGATTCGGAGCGGATCGCGGAAAACCTGCGCAGAGCGTTGCGGAAAACACCCTTCAATGTACCGCGGATAAAAGCGATGCTTGAGCAATGCGGCGATGACGCTGTGTTATATGATATCACGTGTGATCCGGGGAAAGATCCGGACATGCAAAGCATCAGGGAAAAGGCGGCGCGCCAAATTCAAAACAGAGATTTTCAGTACGCGCTCAGTTCACATATATTTAATCCCGCCCGGACTGCCATGATTTTAAATCTCTATGATTCCCTTAAAGAGGATGAGCTGTTGATTGCCAGGACAGTCCTGACAGATCCCAATGATGAGAATAAGGCCCATATGCTGCTCTACTGCGAGGATGAAGAGCTACTGATGCTGGGATGGAAATATGTGTACGGGGCAAGACAGCTCTGCGCGGAGCGTCTGCGCGCCATTGGGTCCGACTATCCTGAGAAATACGAGCAATCGGATCCTGGCGAACAGGCCGAATGGGAAGAGAACTGGTGGATATGCGCAGGGGAGACAGCCCTTGATATTCTTTCCGAAGACAGAGCTGTCGCTGAAAGACTTGCCGGCGCGGCTTCCGTGGACAGCGAACCGCTGCGTTTTTTCCTCAGTATGCGCCACACCAGAAAAGCCGTCAGATGGTGGCATGCGAAAAAACTGAAAAATCCGGTATACATTGCCTATGTGGGAAGCTGGACATCGGATGATCAGATCAAAGAGGCGCTGTCCGTCAAAATCACCGACCCCGCGTTGATCACGGAGATGATTTTCGGAGACCTCTCCGGAGTCGACCTTGTTTTTGGTTTTCGAAAACCGGATGACTTAACGATGCAGGATCGCTTTTGCGTTGAAATCATGAAACGCAATCCCGACCGCGCTGTCCGTGAGCAAACGCGCGCCGAGTTGCTTCGCGCCAAGTGTGACATTCCCGGCGTGGATTTGACAAAACCCGATCCGCTGTATCAATCATGATGACATCCGAAAAATCATTGAGGAAAGGAGCGCCGCGTATGTGGCCGAAGACTGCCCGCGTGATCAAAAAACTGCCGATCACGGACACCGATATGGTCAAAAACGATCCCGATATATTAAGGTTTATCGAAACCGCGCCCCAGCGGTTAGGCAAAAAAGGCAGATTGGTTGTCCGTCTTTCGGGTATACCGGAGGAAAACCGCGTGCTTGTTGAAGGAAAAAGCAAGCGGCTTTGCAATCGGTGCTTAGCGGCATTCGAAAAGCTGCTGATCCGCAAGGGCTGCGTGGCTCATGAGCATGTCTGGGAAGTCCTGCGGGAAACGGACTACGGAGAAATGGATTATCATTCATCCGGCGGAGGTGTGGAGCATTTTGTCGTCACGCTGTATGTCTGCCCCCTGTGCGGTCTGCTGCGCAAAGCGTATCGAGGGGATTTCTGCGGCAATCCGGAGGAATATCTTGAGATAACGGCGGATGATATCGCGCTTTCGGAGCAGGTGGATTTATGACACGCGCGCGGCCGGTTGCAAAGTCAAAATCCCACAGATCCCGCGATGAAAACGGCAAACAAAAACCGTCAAAAAATAGAAAAAAGGACACGCGGGCCCATAGACAACAGGGAAAAATCGGCGTAAAATGAAAAGGAAAGGCCGAAACCTTTTCCGGGCGCGATTTTCATAAAACAGACCTTATTTTGCAAAACGCGCTTGGCGGCTTCGCGGGGTTTTCCGACCGATCATATCAAAAATAATCCGAAAGGTGGTAAGACCATGAGAAAAGCATACATGGACAATATCAAATGGTGCGCGGTGATTTTGGTCGTTGTTTTCCATGTGATCTATATGTACAACGCCGAAGGCATTCTGGGTACCTTGGGCAAAATCACGGACCTCGACGTCCAATATTACGACGTCTATCAATACATCGTTTATCCGTGGATTATGGTGCTGCTCTTCATTGTGTCCGGCATCAGTGCCAGATACGCCTTGGATCGGCAAGCGGCAGGCGCCTTCATCAAAAGCCGAACAGTCAAACTGCTGGTGCCGAGCACCGTCGGCCTGTTTGTGTTCCAGTTCATTCAAGGGTATATCAATATGGGACTGAGCGGCGCTGATTTATCCGGCTCGCCCCTCGTTTTAAGATACTTCATCTGCTGCGTGTCGGGAACCGGCGTGCTGTGGTATCTTCAGATGCTCTGGCTGTTTTCCCTGGTCATCGTCCCGATCAAAAAAGTCGATGGCGACCGCTTTTGGAAAATGTGCGCGAAGACGCCGGTTTGGGTTCTCGTCCTGCTCAGCGCGGCCTTTGTCGGCGCCGGGCAGATCCTCAACACACCGGTTGTCCTTTCCTACCGGTTCGGCCTGTATTTTCTGGCCTTTCTGACCGGCTATTTCTTATTCTCCCACGACGAAGTCATCGACAGGCTCAAAAAGTATTTCCCGCTGTTTCTGGCGTTGGCGGTCGTCCTTGGCGTCGCCTTTTGCGCGCTTTATTTCGGTCAAAACTACGCCAACGATCCGATTTACCGCTCACCGTTGTTTTTACTCTACAGCTGGTTTGGAAGCGTCGCGATTATCGGCGGATTTGCCCGGTTCGGCGATATCTCCAATCGGTTGACGGCATGGATGAGCAAGCGAAGCTTCGGGCTTTACGTGTTTCACTACCTTGGCGTGTCCGGCGTGGCCCTTTTCATTGCCAAGCCCGGATACCTGCCGGCATGGGCCTGTTACCTGTTAAGCGCGGTCATGGGATTCGCGCTGGGCTACGGCCTCAACTTTGTTATCTCCAGAATCCCGTTTTTCCGGTGGGCGGTTTTGGGCATCTCAAAAAAGAAAACCGGGGCCGCGGACGGCCCCCACGGATAAGCGGCTCACCCAATATATTCCATTTAAAAAGAAGGCACACATGCGAAAAGCAATAGGATTTTTACTCATGATTGTCACGGCGCTCACCCTGTGCGGCTGCGCCGGCCAATCCGCTGGGCAATACCAACGGGCGGACGTCTTTCCCGTCGCCGGCAGGCAGGGCATCTGCGTGGAGGGCGGCTACTATTGGGTCAGCGGTTCCAAAAGCCTGACCAAATATGACAAAAACTGGAACGTCGTCGCCGAAAACAAAAATCCCTTCGAAGGCTATACCCTGGAGGTCAATCACATCGGCGACATTGACGTGTACAAAAACGAATTATATCTGGGCGTCGAACACTTTATGGACGGCGTAGGCAAAAACATTCAGGTGGCCGTGTATGACGCCGATACCTTAAAGCCCAAGCGGGTCTTTCCCTTTAAAAACGACACGGGACAAAAAGAATGCAGCGGCATTGCCGTCGATCCCGATTCCCGCACGGTGTATACGTGCTCGTGGATTGACGACGAATCCAGTGACTATCTGTATATGTACGATTTGGACAAAGGCGATTACAAAGGCAAAATGAAAATGGAGCCGGCGCCGAAATGGCTGCAGGGCGTCGCCTATGATCAAGGCAAACTCTATGTCACCGCCGATGACGGAGACGCCGACAAAAACGAACCGGATCACATGTACAGCGTCGAACCGTCGGCTGACAAAAAAACCGGTAAAGTCGTCTCGGAAAAAACCTTTGACGACGTCATTCGTCAGGGAGAAATTGAAGGGCTCACCTTTGACGGCGAGCACAACCGGCTGCTTCTGCTGTATAACCGGGGCGCCAAAATCATCGCCGGCATGCCCAAAGGCTTTTATGACGGCTATCATGAAGAAATTAATGAAGTCTTTATGTATAACATGACCAAGTGACCCATCGCAAGCGCAACAGCGAAAGCGAGCAACATCATAAAGCCTCCGATAAAAAGAGAATCGCTTACACGTTTGAATAAACTTTTTTCTCGCTGATTACGCAGATTGACGCAGATTAAAAAAATCATTAAATGATTGATCCGCATTCATCCGCCTCATCTGAAAGAGACTAAATTAGACATTTAGATGCTCACTGTTCCTAGGGGAAAGAAGCCTTTTTGAAAGATGAGCTTTTGGGTCTATAGCGCCGAAGGCGCAATCAAAATAGAAATCCGGCACGGCCGGATTTTTACCGGAATGATACATAGCAGTCGTTTATTCCCACCTTGCATGGGTGTCACAATGTCGATTTTGGCTTTGCCCTGCCAAAAACGGGTGACACCGCAATTTCTCATTCCTCTTGTTAACGGGTGAAAGGACAGCATGGATGCAAACAGAAATCTTCATCATATGGCTTTTAGAAATCATCATTTTGGGAGCGGCGCTTTTCGCTGTTCAATTGCCCCTTCGGCAAAAAAAGACCAAAGCCGCGCGGATGGTCAGAGTCTGCCTGCTTCCCGTTAAGCTCTTTTGCGTTTTGCTCGCGGCGCTGAGTCTGGTTGCCTTCGACAGCGTCCTCGCCTATCAGCATGGCGATATCCTTGCGGCGCTCTATATCGTTTTGATGGGAGACGTCATTGCCGACATCATCGCTTTGGTCATCGGCCTGATTGAAAACCGCGCAAACGACCAAAGGGAACACACGGTCCGACAGTGGGGAAAAAGCGCCGTCTTGTTCGCCTGCTGCTGCGCGGGCTTTTTTCTCTACGGATTTGTCAACGCCGGCCAGATCAATGTGGTCAGGCACAACTGGCCGGCCCGGGGCATCACCCGGCCGCGCACCTTCGCCTTCGCGGCGGATCTTCACGTGGGCTCGGCTCAATCCATGGAGGCCTTAAAAGCATTGTGTGAATCCATCAATCGGGAAAACCCCGAATTTGTCATCTTAGGCGGCGACATCACCGATGAGCTCACCTCCCGCGAGGAGATGGCCGAAACCTACCGAATATTGTCCACCATCAAAGCCCCGGTCTATTTCATCTACGGCAACCACGACAGGCAGGTCAGAGCCGATTTGGCCGGCGGCAGAACCTATGACGACAGGCAGCTGACCGAAGCGATTCGGCAAGCGAACATTCACATATTGAGCGACGACTACGTGAAAATTGACGATGAGCTCATCCTTTTGGGCAGAGAGGATATCAGCGCCGGGGACAGGCGAAAGCCCTACGCGTCGCTGGTCAACCCCTATCAAGGCGGCGCCCTCATCGTGGCCGATCACCAGCCCTATGACGAAGAACAGCTTAATGTCGAAACAGCCGCCTTGCAATTATCCGGCCACACCCATGCCGGTCAGCTCTGGCCGCTGCGAATGTTTTACCGGTACGCCTTAAATCTGCCGGCCTACGGCGAATTTGAGATGCCCCGTACGCGCCTCTATGTTTCAGCCGGCGCCAACGATTGGCAAATGCCCATTCGCACCGAAGCGCGCTGCGAATGGGAGCTCGTCACCCTGACGCCCGCCAAATAAAAGAAACGGTTTCAAAAACCGGATGGTTTTGGTCTTTTTCCGGTGAGAAGGCGCCGATTTTTTGAGAAGGTCATAGACAAATGGACCGTTTTCATGTAAAATAGAATAGAACAATTCTTACGGCAAAGCGATGAATCACTTCACGATACACCGGGGCAGCGCAACAAATCATCGCGTCGAATGCCCTCAAAAAAGAATTGACTTCAAACGAATCTAACAGCAATCATCAACCGGACGAGAAAGTTTAAATTGACGCGAAAAAAGGATATGCCGGCGCGGCGTGCTTTTTTTTGCGGGCACAGCCAAAAATCATCAAAAAAACCTTTTCATCCGACTGGGAAAATGTCGAGGTGTGTATTGAAGAGTTTAAATGAAGAAAAAGATAAAGATAAAGATAAAGGCATCTCTCTGCGGACCATATACAGATGTCTGGTGGTGGGGGCCATTCTCATGGCAGCGGTGATGATTTTTTTCACCTTCCATTTGTCGACGGGATCATCCCATCTGGCGGAAATTTCCGAACAGCAGATTCAGTTTCGCAAAGCGACCCGGGATCTGATGGACGCGTCGGATTATCTCACGGAAAAAGTCCAGCGCTTCACCATCTACGGCAACAGACGTTTTCTCGATGAGTATTTCACCGAGGCCTTTAAAAACAAGCGCCGCGAGGAAGCCATCAATACCTTGTCCAAAGACGAAAAAGCCGGCGAGGCCCTCGCCAAACTCAAAAAGGCCATGGACGCCTCGGTCAAACTGATGAATCGCGAATACTACGCCATGCGCCTGGTGGTGGAAGCCAAAGGCTATACCGACTATCCCGAGCAGGTTCAAGCCGTGGTGCTTTCCGACGCGGACAAAGCCCTATCCCCGGAAGGGAAAATGGACCGGGCCGTCGACATGGTGCACGACAACGAATACTACGCCCAAAAAGAAGTGATTCGCACCAATATGCGCGCCAGTTTGGACGAATTGGAAAAAATGAACTACCAGGAAGATCAAAAATCGCTGACCGATTTGCAGAACGAAATGAACGTCGTGCGGATTTTCATCCTTATTCAAACCCTGGCCATCTTCTTCATGGTGTGGCTCACCTCCCGTTTGGGCATTCATCCGGTGCTCAACGCTGTCGAGGAAATCAAAGAAGACAAACCCATCCCCGAAATCGGGGCCAACGAATTCCGCTATCTGGCGCGGACCTACAACAAAATGTATGAGGTCTACAAAAGCAGTCTGGAGCGCCTCAATTTCAAAGCCTCCCACGACGAACTCACAGGAGCCTACAACCGGGCGGGCTACGACCTGCTGATATCCAGTCTGGATTTAAATTCCAGTTATATCGTCATGATTGATGTAGATAACTTCAAAACCATCAACGATACCCACGGCCATGAAATGGGCGACAAAGTCCTCGTCAAAGTGGTGAATGTGCTCAAAAGCAACTTCCGCTCCGACGATTATGTGTGCCGCATGGGCGGTGATGAATTTGTGGTCCTCGTCGTCCACGCCACATCCATGCAGCATCATCTTTTGGAAACCAAAATCGACCAGATCAACAACGAACTGGAAGACACCTCCGACGGCCTGCCGTCCACATCCATCAGCGCCGGCATTGTTCACGGTGACGCGGAAAGCTCCATCGAGACCATTTTGAGCCGAGCCGACGAAGCCCTTTACGAAACAAAACGCAAGGGCAGAAGAGGCTACACTTTCTATAACGAATAACGGGCGCAAAAAAGCCCCGGGTCGATTCACCGGCTTATCACCGGCGGACCGGCCCTTTTTTTGTACGCAAGCTTTCGGCATCAAAAAGCGATTGAAAGCAAAAACATCTGCATCAATTTCAATGTAAAGGATTGATTTTTTGCCGAAAATAGCCTATAATAAATAAAATGCGTCTGTTGCGTCGTCGTATATTAAAAACGCCGGGAGAAACACCGACGCACGGGTTCCCTTCTGTAGAACTGATATGTTTTGAGCATCGAAAATAAATAGGAGGGCTTCTATTTTAACGGACATCCGGAAAGAAGCTTAAATACCAATCCCAGGCGACCATCAAAAAGATATTCAGAACAGGAGGGTATCACCACGATGAGTGGATTTAAAACCAAATTCTCGCTTCAAAAGAAACTGATTCTGATGATTGTTCCCATTATTGTGCTGGTGATGATCATCGCCGGCGTTTTTAGCTATGCGAGCCTCACGGAAATCAACCGTGTCAATTACACCAGCAGGTCGCAGCAGCTTTCGGAGACGGCGGCCAAAACCATCGATCCCCATCAGATGAAAACCATCCGCGACAAAGTGATGAAAATCTATCACGACACTCCGGACAAAGTCAGCAACGAAGAATGGGGCTCTTCGGAATACTACGTCTATCTCGAAAAATATAAAGCCATCATGGACACCAAAGAATACAAAGAAATCCGCGAACAGCTCCGGGTTATACAGGATAGCAACAACCTTCAATCTGTCTATACGTTGTTGTTTGACACGGAGACGCAATCGACCATCTATCTGGTGGACGCCTCTTATGAGGACAACTGTCTGCCGGGCAGCTTCGACGCGGTGATGTACGACGTTGACCGGGAAGCCATGAAAAACCCTAAAAACGGCATTGCCCCGGATATTACCAACACACCGGAATACGGCTGGGTGGTCGCCGCGGGCAGTCCGATCTATGACGGTGACGAGCTGATTGCTTTCGCGGCAGCGGATATCTCCATGAATGACGCTATCAATCAGCGCAATCAATTCTTGTTCGCCGAGTTCGCGGCGCTGTTGGTGGCGGGTATTATCTTCATCATCATCAGCATTGTTCTCATCGATAAAATGATCATCCGACCCATCAACAAGCTTTCGGACATGTCCCAAAAATATTGG
>CACZTE010000135.1 GCA_902784045.1 uncultured Eubacterium sp.
ACTGACATTGGTCGGAACATTATTGCCGCCGACATAGTCTTCTTTGGCACGAATGTAAATATTTTTACTCCAAGTACTATAGTCTATCTCATTAATATGGTCACCATCTTTATTAAGTCCCGGAATACTTTGGTGCTCCCAAATCACACGATAACATTGGTTCCCATTGTATTCACCAACACTCACCACACCGGCACCGTTATCATCCTTTTCACCGAGATCATTGATGCGACTGCCCTGTTCCAAGACCGTTCCGTCTTTAGCGATGATTTCAAAACGCGGATCAATGACGTCAGTAATGACCGCTTCATCCATTTTCTCAAGTCTGGGAACATGTTGACCGACTTTTAAGTTGATAAGATAGGTGCGTTCATTCCAATCGTAAAGCTTCGTTGTTTTCTTTTGGTCAAGGAAAGGTTTAACAGGATAATTGACAACAGTGTTGTTTTCAAGTTTGTGTTGGCATTCTTGATCCGTAAAGAGTCCCTCAACCGTCACGACGCCATCTTCATTCAGCATGGCTTTGGCATAATAGGTATCCCGGGTGACTACATAACCTGCCGGCGGTTCTTCTTCCTTGATTTCGTAAACCGTGTCGCTAGCCTCGATGTCGCTAAAAACAACTTTCCCTTCCGAATCAGATGTCGCGGTCTTAGTCGCGTTGGACTCTCCGACTTTTTTGATGGAGAATGTCGCGCCTGCTAAAGGCTTATTATTGACTACTGCTCCCGTTGATTCATCAATTTCTTCGGAAGTCTTAGTGAACTCAAGTTTTCCTTTAGTAATATTGCCAACTTCACTAACCTTGTCAATTTGCATATTGGGAATCGTAAAGTCCATATAGCAATTGGACCTGCCGGCGCCGCGTTCCATATAAAGAATGGTTAACGTGTGCCATTGATTATTGATGGCTTCACTTCGTCCTGTGTTATTTTTAAACGCTTCTTTTTCAATGCCGTATTTTTGAGAGAGTACATCCCACAAATCGAGGTCTTGTTCCAACGCGCTGTGAATACCGCCGAGGTCAATGACAACCTGCTGTCCATCCAGAATGACCCACATGTCGTCGTCACCTATAAATTTGTATTTGAGATCACCGACATAATCACCCAATTTAAACTTGATGTCATAGCGCATGCCGAAGTAATGATTATGGTATTGATAATCTCCCCCCGGTTGTTTATCGACTTTTTCGCTCCCTTGATAGTCATATCCATATCCGGGAAGATTTTTTACATCATCCAGCGGGAAAAAGCTATATCCGGTTTCATTATTATAGGAATGATGCAAAAAAGCGCTTTTCCCGGTATTATCAAGACAATCGATCAAATGATAGTGATCTCCGTCTTTCTCAAACTTGAGTTTAAAGTCATCGATGATGTATTTTCCGGCTCTTGGCCTTTTAATTGTACCGGATGTATAGAGCGCATCATCGTATTCCTTGGTGGTAAACAGACCGGGATCATAAATTTGGCCGAATTTTCCGCTGCCGTAAACCGGTACCCCTTTGCTTGTGATGTCGCCGCTTTTTTCATCCTGTTTGAAATCTGCTAATCCGGTGACTATACCCGCGACTCTGTAATTTTCACGTTGTTGTTCAATATTACCTTTGGGAGTATCTGTAAAATGGTTGTACTCTTTTCCATTTTTTTCGTCATTATTCTGCGACCACTTACCCGCTTGATAAACGGTTTTCGTGTCCCCAACAGCGATACGTCCGTCTTTTTCTCTGTTTTTACTATTTTTATAAATGTTGGGATCATTCGGATTATCCGGATTAAATTCTTGTGTGTTCGCGTAATTTTCCCACTGATTGATTGTGCCTTCATAGGCACTACGGTTCTGGCGGGTACTCTTAATATTTTTCTCATCGTTGACTTGATAATCGAAGAAAGTGACATCATCCACGCTGTCGCCTTTTTTCGCTTGATAAAAAAGTTTTAATGTGACATCTTTTTCAGCACGGATACTCACCTTGCCATTGATAGGTGTAAGATTCTTTTCGGTCCCATCATCTTCAACCTGAACAGCTTTGACAGTGTCATAATTTTCAAGGTCACTGGTGACCATCTGCTGCATATTGCCATCCACGTCTTTGCCGTTAATCTTCTGTTTGGATTCGTAGATCAATTTAGCATCTTTATCGTCATTTTTGCCTTCAGGATAGACATAACGTTTAATATTGACGGTGATATCATTTTGGGCAAAGTTAACAATCACATAACGCGAAAAACTATTGGCTTCAAGCTGGAGCTTGCCGTCCGCCTCGGTCTTGGCGTTGGTGTTTTCCACAGTCTGGCTGTCATCGCTGACATGAAGCACTTCCGCCTTGGAATTTTCCGGCATATCCGGAAGCGTAATGGTCACCTTGACCGTCGAGCCGGGTTCGACTTCCTTGCCGTTTTGTAAAAACTTGATGTCAAACGTCTTTTGACTCTGGATGGTGCGGTTGCCCGTTTTGACTTGTTCGTCAACTTTGGCCTGAGCCGTGTCATCAAGGACCACAGGCGTCACGGAGAGCACAGCGTCCGCCGGCAAATCGCTGGGGTTTTTAAGAGTGACCAGCACATTGACTTCAGGGCTCTTATAATCAAAGCGCACCACTTCCACCCCGTTTTCCTGCGTGACGGAGCGCGGCGCCACATCCGACGGATTGGCGTTTGCGGCTGCTTGCGCCTGGACATTCTGATCGGCCTGGGCTTGCGCGTTTTGATCAGCCTGGGTTTGAACCGTTTGATCCGCCGGCGCGGCAGCCGCGGGCGCACTGCTCCCCTGGTTCGCGGCTTCCTGGGCGAAAGCCGGCGCGATCATGCCAAAAACCAGTGAAAAAGCAAGCAGTAAGCTCACGATTCGTCGAGTAATAGGATGGTGCCCGTTTGTATATTTCATCATTCAACGCTCCTTCGTTTGATTTATTGTTTCAGTCTGCGGATAGACTAATCCTATTGTCATTTTCCAATCTATTATAGAAATACGCAGTCACATTTCGGTCACATAAATGTTTTAAATTTTATCTTAAAAAAAGAGCGTGTGACGCGCTGTGACCTTTCGCGAAAATGATTAAAACAGCCTGTATGACCGCTGATATCAAAGTTTGACGCGCCAAAAAACGATCTGGTTCACTCGGCAAAAAATAAAAACGACGTGTAAAAACTAAAAAATCACAAAATCCCCTCCCCGTTCAAACGAAGACGTCGAAAGCTTTTCCTTAAACGAACTGAGAAATTTTAGGCGAATGTAGGGAAGATTTGCTCTATGTGGTATAAAAAATATGTGTTAAAACAAAATTCGTTTTTTCAGAAGAAATGTGTAAACGCGAATCGAAAGAGCCGCAAGCACTCCAACAAAAAGCCATCGGCACCGCCCGGATATTCCGAAGCCGTGCCGATTTAATTTGCTTTGATTTCACCGACCGCGGGTTAAGCGGTGATGATAAGATGTGACTAGCGTTTGTTGCTTCTGCGCCAGATATTCATTTTTTCCGCTTCGGCAATGAGTTCGTCGCGGAAATCGGGATGAGCCAGACCAATGAGCCCTTCAGCGCGTTCCCAGGTGCTCATGCCCTTGCAATTAAACATGCCGTATTCGGTGACGACATACATCACATTGGCGCGGGCGTCGGTGACGATGGAGCCGGGCGCCAAAGTCGGGCGAATGCGGGAATGTAAATTGCCTTTTTTGTCTTTAAACGTGGATGAGCAGCAGATAAAGCTCTTACCGCCGTTGGATTTATAGGCGCCGAGGACAAAGTCCAATTGGCCGCCGGAGCCGGAAATCTGCTTAAAGCCCGCGGATTCGGCGTTGACCTGACCGTAAAGATCGATATCGACGGTGTTATTAATGGAAATGAAATTATCGATATCGCCGATGGTGTCCACATCGTTGACATAATCGACGGGCATGTTCATACATTCCGGATTGTTATCGAGGAAATCGTACAGCTTTTTGGTGCCGGCGCCGAAAGCGTAAACCTGTTTATAGCGTTGGCTGCGCTTGTGTTCGCCGGTGATTTTGCCGGCGCGGGTCAAATCGACAAAAGCGTCCACATACATTTCCGTATGAACGGAGAGTTCCTTAAGATCGGACTGAACAATCATCTGACCGACGGTATTGGGCATGCCGCCGATGCCGAGCTGCAGGCAGGCGCCGTTGGGAATCTGTTCGACGATTTGTTTGGCCACGGCGATATCCACATCCGTCGGCGCGCCGCCGGCGGG
>CACZTE010000136.1 GCA_902784045.1 uncultured Eubacterium sp.
AAATTCTTTCATTGGGGTTCTCCTTTGTGCCGATTTTAATAATATTTTATCATGATTTTCAAAGGAATCAAGAAAAAATCATTTTATTTTTTCAATCCGGATTCTTCAGGAGGCAGCGGCTTTTTCAAAACGGCCAACAATGCCATGCCAACAAGAGAACCGGCAACCAATGCGACAACATACATTAACGGATTAGATACAACAGGGAATACGAAGATACCACCGTGAGGTGCGCGAAGACCGCAACCGAACAGCATAGAAAGCGCTCCGGCCACAGCAGAACCGGCAATACATGCAGGCAGAACTTTGGTGGGATCCGATGCCGCAAAAGGAATAGCGCCTTCGGTGATAAATGAAAGTCCCATGATGTAACAGGAAATTCCGGATTGACGTTCACGCGCAGTAAAGCGGTTTTTGAAAAACGTCGTACAAAGGGCAATTGCCAGCGGCGGAACCATCCCGCCAACCATAACTGCCGCCATGATATCGTATTGACCTTCAGCAAGCATAGCTGTTCCAAAAAGATAAGCTGCTTTGTTGAAGGGGCCTCCCATATCAATCGCCATCATACCGCCAAGCACAAGACCAAGAACAACTTTCATGCTACCAAGGGATTGGAGACCTGTGCTAAGCATTGTGTTCAGCCATGCGATAGGAATATTAATGAGGCACATTATGATACTGATGAGCAAAATACCGAAAAACGGATAAATCAGCGTCGGTTTTATACCTTCAAGAGATTCAGGTAGATGCGATGCCACTTTTTTCAGCCAATTAACGAGGTAACCAGCAATAAATCCGGCAGCCATCGCGCCCAAAAATCCGGCGGAAACAAGTACATCCGGATCGGAAACAAAACCTTGTTGGAGCGAGAAGACATAGCCCATTTTGGCAATGTAACCGCCAACAAAACCTACAGCAAGACCGGGACGATCAGCGATGGACATCGCGATAAATCCGGCAAGAACGGGTAGCATGAAACCGAACGCTGCATTTCCGGCCGTGTTGAAAAAGGCTGCAAGGGGTGTGTTGCTCCCGAAAGTGGCAGCCGGTTCCGGATTATCAAGCAAGAAGGAAATGGCCATTAAAATCCCACCGCCAATAACAAAAGGCAACATGTGGGAAACGCCATTCATTAAGTCTTTATAAACGCGACGGCCTGCACTTTCTTTTTCGTCAGATCCACCAGCTTCGACAGATTCACTACCATCATTGTGATAAACCGGCGCTTCGCCGTTACGAATTTTATTAATGAGTTCTTCGGGTTTGTGAATACCGTCAGCAACTTTGGTCTGAAGAACAGGCTTTCCGTCAAAACGAGCCATCGGAACTTTTTTATCGCAAGCGACGATAATTCCCTTACATGCGGCGATTTCATCGGCAGTCAATTCATTTTTTACACCGCCGGATCCATCGGTTTCTACCTTGATGGCAACGCCCATCTTCTTCCCTTTTTCTTCAAGGGCTTCAGCAGCCATATAGGTATGAGCGATACCTGTGGGGCAAGCGGTAACAGCCAGAACTTCAAAACCTTCAGATACAGCTTCAGGAGCTGATGCTTCTTCAACGGCAATTTCTTCTTCACCGAATTTTTCGGTTTCTTTGGCGTCGATGAGTTTTAAGAACGCATCTTTATCACTTGCCTCGATCAGGTCTTTACGGAAAGATTCATCCATTAACATCATTGACAAGCGTTGAAGCATTTCGATGTGTGTGTTATTGGCCTCTTTAGGAACGGCGATCATAAATAAAAGGTTTGCGGGCTGTCCATCCATGGATTCATAATCTGTCCCTTCTTTGACAACCATCGCCGCCAATCCGGCTTTAGAGACTGCCTCGGATTTTCCGTGGGGAATGGCTATTCCCTCTCCAATACCGGTGGTGCTTTCTTCTTCACGCTTGAGGACAGCCTGTTCGTACTCAGCTTTGTCCTTAAGATTGCCGGTTTTCGCCATAAGATCAACCATCGTATGAATAGTTTCTTTTTTTGAACCGGGCTTACCATTAAGCTCTATTCCTTCTTTTTTCAGAAGATCGGTTATTCGCATCATTATACCTCCTTAAAAATGATTGCAATAAGCTAACCTATATGATAAAAAATTATAAACTGTTTAAAATAGCCCGAACTTCATCACCCGTGGCAAGATTATCTGAAAATGCACTTGCACTGCCGGTGCAAAGCCCCATAAGAAATGCATCATTCATATTTCCAGATTGACTATATCCAGTAATAAAGCCGGCAACCATAGAGTCCCCTGCTCCAACAGAATTTTTAACTTTTCCTTTCGGCGCCGCATGACGCATTATCTGTCCGTCTTCGGTAAGAAGCAACGCACCGTCTCCCGCCATTGACACCAGAACATTTCGAGCACCTTTTTCCTGCAATTTTTTTGCGTACTCCGCAATTTCATCATCAGTTGAGAGAGTAACTCCAAATATTTCACCGAGTTCATGATTATTCGGTTTAATTAAAAACGGATGGTATTTCAGCACATTGACAAGCAAGTCTTTTGTAGCATCAACGATAATTTGAATATCTTTTTCTTGAAGCCTTGCCATAATGCGTTGATAGATATCACTCGGCATGCTGGATGGAATACTGCCTGCAAGAACTAATACATCTCCTGCATTGAGATTATCAAGCTTTTGATAGAGTTTTTCCAAAGCATCATCTGAAATAACAGGACCCATGCCGTTAATTTCTGTTTCTTCATCCGAACGGAGTTTAACATTAATGCGAGACAGACCTTCTTTGATGTGGATAAAGTCTGAGCGAACACCGTAATCTGCCAGGCGTGCTTCAATCTCCGCGCCGGTAAAACCGGCCGTAAAACCAAGCGCTATGCTTTGTAGGCCAAGATTACTTAGTACAATTGACACATTGATTCCTTTTCCGCCGGGAAAGAGCAATTCAGCATTTGTCCGGTTTACTGTCCCAGCTTTAAAATGATCAACGCTGACGATATAATCCAAGGATGGATTAAAAGTGACCGTATAAATCATTTCCGACCTCCTTAATGGTGGTTTTTTCTTGATATCGTGAATCATTAACGCAATCGGTAATAATGTCCGCATCTTTTAATGCGGCAAATCCAACCGGTGTTACACGATTGAATTTTGATGAATCAGCCAAGATATAAGTTTTTTTGCAATGCAACATGGCTTTACGTTTAACAGATGCTTCTTCCGGATTTGGAGTAGTAAATCCGCCATCGGGATCAATGCCGTTTGTGCCAAAAAATCCGCAAGTGAAATGATAGTGTTCCAAAACATCCAAAGTCTGCGTTCCAACGATAGCCTCTGTTTCATGTCTAACCCGTCCGGGCAGAACCATAACGGTAAAACCCTTTTCTGCAAGTTTCTTGGCATGCAACAACCCATTGGTAACGAAAGATGCTTTGGTTTCTATCAATGCGTCAACAAGCGCTTCCGTAGTGGTTCCCGCATCAATAAATACAAAATCGTCAGGCTTGATAAATGTTGCAGCATAAGCAGCAATCATTTTCTTTTCTTTGCCGTGTTGGGTGTATTTATAGTCCATGTCATTTTCCGAAGTTGTAAAAACTGATGTTGTGAGCGCTGCCGCACCGCCTCGGATTTTTCTGAGTTTTCCGAGATCAGCAAGTAATGTTAAATCTCTCCGGACTGTGGATTCTGAAGTGTTAATTCGTTTTGTCAATTCAGAGATTGTGACGGTTTTGTGTTGATTGAGATAATCTAAAATGATGGCATATCTTTCTTCGGATAACATAATTCCCTCCGATAAACTCACTATAGCATCAGTTTCTTTCACTGTCAATCAAAACACGTCATTTTCCATCATTTTGAATATTTTCATTGGATTTAATTATTTGCAATTATTTGCAAATTTTTATTGAATAATCTTCTTTCATCCGGCTATAGCATATTGATTTAGATAAATATTTAGAAATCTCATAATAGTGCGCAATTTTAAATACTTAAAACTGACTGAATATGATTGTATTTAAAAACATTGTTTCTTTTTTCAATCTTATCTGAAAACCAGTCGTTGTGTCAATTTTATCGGATAAAAAAAAGACGCTTAAAAGCGCCATGAAACAAAGTATGACTGTCAAAATCCAATTACTCATCAATCAGTCGAGAAACAGAGACAATCTCGATACCGAACACATCAGCGGCTTGTTGAATCGTCTGCTCAACCGATAAGAAATCTCTGTCGAAATTATAATACAAAATGACTTTAGTTCCTTCAACAAGGAGGGCTCGTTTTGTGATTTCAGGACCTTCGGCACCTCCTTTAATAACAGTTTCGTCAATGGGAAAAATCCCGAGAATTCGTGATTGCGGATCAGTGACAATCTCAACGCCAAAATCACTTTTAAAATTGAGACGCGCCATTCCCTTTGCCACATCCAAAGCATCGTCGATGGTGGCGTTTTTAAGTTCGATCATTTTTTTTAGTGACAAAAGCGCATGACCTTCATCATTATATTTGATATCATAGACATTCATGATGTTTTACCTTTTATTCATATCGTTTCGGCAGGCAGTAATAAAAGAATCAAACAATATTCTGCTTTCCTCATCATCATCAATCATCAGTTCCGGATGCCACTGAACTCCGAGCACATATTGATCGCCCGGTATATAGACACCTTCAATGAGACCGTCTTCGGAAACAGCGCAAACACGAAAAGGCGATGCCAAGTCTTTGATGGCCTGATGGTGAAAACTATTGACTCCGTATTCTGTCTTTCCGATGATATTATGAAGTGGTGTTCCTTTAAGTACAGTAACGTTGTGGGCAATGCCGTGAAAACCGTGATCTCTCGGATGTTCAATATCGGTCTTATATTCTTTGTTGATATCGGTGTAAAGCGTACCGCCAAAGTGCACGTTTAAAAACTGCATACCGCGACAAATGGCGAAAATAGGCTTTTCCGACTCAATGACGCCGTCAATAACGTAACCTTCCATAACATCGCGCACATCATCATAAAATTCCGGATTATCGTCTTTTTCTTCACCGTAAATTTCCGGATTAACATCGTGTCCGCCGCTAAAAACCATTCCGTCGCATAAATTGATAAACTCATTTAAGGTATCTCGATCTTCCGTTCTCGGAAGCATTATTGGCACAGCGTCGCAATCGATGATTGCCCGCAAAAAATGTTCTCTGACGACGACAAAACCCATTTTTTCAAAATTGATTGGCATGATTCCTATTTTCGGTTTTTGGTTTATTTGCATTGTT
Organism: uncultured Eubacterium sp.; assembly: GCA_902784045.1. Classification (GTDB taxonomy): domain Bacteria; phylum Bacillota; class Clostridia; order Eubacteriales; family Eubacteriaceae; genus RUG12931. The sequence goes on from CACZTE010000136.1 coordinate 5,237, forward strand.
GTTTTCCCTTCCATATCTTCATGCTAAGCAAATTATAATAAATAGGTTTATCCTTTTTGAATCCGACACATGTAAAAACAATCCATGTCATCAATAAGGGGGCTAGTATAGGCCATTTCTTTGACAGTCAATGTTTCACGAGACTGATCGATCGTCTCTAAAACGACATTTTCGTTTTCCTCGGGATTGACTGTACAGGTTGCGTAAACTAAAGTTCCGCCGTTTTTTAACATGGAAAGACCGTTTTTCAACATCGTTTTTTGAGTGTCTTTCAATCCCAAAGCACGTTCATTTACCGATTGATATTTAATCTCGGGTTTACGCCTGATAACTCCGTATCCCGAGCATGGCGCATCAATAAGAATCCGATCAAATTGACCCATTTTGTCAAAATCAGGATTGGTGCCATCAACTTTTTGTGTATGAATAATATGATGGCCGAGGCGTTTTGCCGTATGACGGATGAGTTTTAAGCGATTGTCATAGATATCGCAGGCAATAATTTCACCTTTGTTCTCCATAAGTTCTGCAAGATGGGTTGTTTTGCCTCCCGGCGCAGCGCACATATCTAAAACTCGATCGCCGGGATTCGCTCCCAGATATTCGGTAATAAGCATGGCGCCTTCATCCTGAACAGTAAAATATCCTTCTTTAAAGCCTTTCAACTGTTCTATTCCTTCTTCGGCCGCTCCGTTGGCTGAAATAAAAAGCGCAGATTGTGAGGCGCTTCCCATTTTGACACGAAAGCCATCGTTTTCTAATTCATCTGCTAGTGCTTCACGGGTGGTTTTTAGACGATTAACTCGAATGGAAAGCGTTGGAACGGTATTAACCTTTTCCAAGATTTCCCTGCCCAGCGTTTTTCCATAGACAGATTCATAAAGTTTGAGTATATCTTCCGGAACGGAATAGGTCAGCCGAAAGACTTCGTCAGGATCGTCAAGATTGCTTAAATCCGATTTTTCGGGATGTCTTAGAACATTTCTCAGCATGGCGTTGACAAAGCCTTTTGCCTTTGGTTTTAAAACAGAGGCCAATCGGTTGGCGCAATCAAGCACGGCAAAATCAGGTATACGCTCCAGAAAAATAAGTTGATAAAGTGAGACACGCAGAATTTCTCGGGTAGTATAATCCACGTGTCGGGGCTTTTTCGCAAATTGGTCTATTATCCAATCAAGGCGCATTTGATTTTGAAGCGTGCCATATACGATGGTGACATAGAGACCTCTATCCGCACTTTTTAATGAAGCACGGGAAAGCACTCGACGGATTTCCAAATTGGAGTAAGCACCCTGCCGGTTGATTTTTAGTAAAGATTTAACCGCCGCCAGTCTGACGTCATCCATGATTATCTCCGTCCGCGGATGGCAATCATTCTAAATAATGATAAAAATGTAGCTAATGTGCTCGCCACATACGTCATGGCCGCGGCACCGAGAACTTTTTTCGCGCCTTCCCGCTCTCCCTCGGTAATAATACCGCATTCGGTGAGCTGAGCAATCGCGCGGCTACTAGCATTGAATTCGACCGGCAACGTGATGACATAAAAAATCAACGCGATGGCATAACAAACAATACCGATATCCATAATGATGCCGGCATAGCCAAAGTTGAAGGACGCCAATATAATGCCAATAATAAAAATCGGCCAGGCCATACGGGACGTTAAACTGGTTAAAGGAACGATGGCGTTTCGAAATTTAAGAGGAAAATATCCCTGTTGGTGCTGAATAACGTGTCCAATCTCATGCGCGGCTATGGCAACTGAAGCCACACTGGCCGCATCGAAAACACCATCAGATAGGCGCACGGTTTTGCTTCGAGGATCATAATGATCACTTAGCTCTCCACCTACGTGCTCAATACTGACATCGCTGATGCCGTTGGTCTGCATAATACGCCGAGCGGCTTCGGATCCGCTTATTCCCGACTTACATGGAACACGGCTGTAAACGCTATAGTTTTTGTTGATTTTGCTTTGGGCATACAATGAAAAAAGAATGCCGGGAATTAGTATCAACCAAGTCCAGTCAAAATACCTTATCATCGTTTTCTCTCCCTTCTTTAATTATCCGATGTGACGGATTTCTTCCATAGACTGTGTGATGAAAAAACATTCGAGACATATCTCTAATTGACTGCCTCTTAAACTCTTATCATTCACGTTTAGCATAATTTTTTCTCTATAAAAATGTTATTGCGTGCTGTGAATGTGTCAATAGATTTGAAAATATAATAAACAGAATTGTCAGATTATTTATCTGAGTCATTCATCACGCTTTAAATCCAATGAATTGCCCAAAAAATACGCTTTGGACGACATGCGTTTTTTGCCGGGCGCTTGTAATTCACCAATCAACAAATCCTCATCGCCGGTTGCGATAATCAGGCCTTGTTTGGTATCGGCTGCCATCACGGTTCCCGGCATCTTTGTGCGCTTAATTCCGGTTTTGGATGGTTTAAAACACTTGATGCGTTTTTCTCCGATATTGGTATAAGCGGCAGGATATGGATCGGTGCCGTTAATCAAGCGGATAATCTGCGAAGCTGTCTTGTTCCAATCGATAAGGCCTGTGGTCTTGTCGATTTTGGCTGCGTATGTGGCCTGGTCGTTATTTTGAGCTTCCGATATGAGTTTGCCGTCTAAATAATCATCCAAAACCGACACAATATATTCGGCTCCGAGATCGGCAAGGCGATCATGGATAGCGCCGACAGTGTCGGTATCGGTGATAGAACACGCAACTTTCTTGAGCATATCCCCCGTATCCATTCCCGCGTCCATTTTCATGAAAGTCACGCCGGTTTCGGTTTCCCCGTCAATGATCGCTCTGTGAATCGGAGCTGCTCCCCTGTATTTAGGCAGCAGTGAACCGTGAATATTGATGCAACCGGAAGCGGGAATATCCAGCACGTCCTGCGAAAGAATTTGACCGTAGGACGCCACAACAAAAATATCGGCTTTTAAGGATGCCAGATGAGCGATAGACTCATCAGTTTTAATGTTAGCCGGTTGAAAAACAGGAAGGCCGAGAGCAACAGCAGCCTGTTTAACCGGTGATGGCTTAAGCTTATGCCCTCTGCCGGCCGGTTTGTCGGGCTGACAGACAACGAGAGTCACTTCGTAAGAACTTGCAGCCAAAGCTTTCAGGGCAGGCACGGCAAATTCCGAGGTGCCCATCATGACAACCCGTTTATTTTTCATAGTTAACCTCAGTTGGTTCGCAAAGTTTATCGACAAAGACGATACCGTTTAGATGATCGACTTCATGGCAAACACATCGCGCCATGAGATCTTCGCCTTCAATTTCATGATCTTCGCCATCCAAGTCAGTATATTTTACTTTGATTTTTTTCGGCCTTTTGACATAACCCGTTACATCCGGAAAGCTGAGGCAGCCTTCACTATCTACGACTTCCCCTTCCTGTTCTAAAATTTCGGGATTAATCATGACATAGGCGCCCTCACCGATATCAACGGTAATAATACGGCGTAGGACACCGACTTGCGGCGCTGCCAGGCCGACGCCTTCCGCCTGATACATAGTTTCAAGCATGTCATCAGCCAGCGTTTTTATACGTTCGTTAATGTCCGTAATCGGACGGGATTTTTTTCTTAAAATTGGATCTTCGTCCAATCTGAGGTTTCTGATTGCCATTATTTTTCCTTTCTTGCTGACCGGTTATACACCCCAAGGCGGATTGAGAAAAACCGTGGTTTTCGCGTAGAGTCCGCTTAAAGTGCGGCTTGAAAGCGCCTGCCGGATATGTGCGGCAGTCCGGTCGGGATTTTGGGTTTTGATAAGTATATGATATTCGGCATCGCCGGTTCCGGCACGTTTGCCATGATAAACGGGTTTAAAAACTGTTTCGTCTTTAAACATGCATATTGATTCATGTACTTTGATGCTGTCTTCGGCTACTCGCTTTTCATCCGTTCCAAAGCAACTGATATAGTATAGCGTACCGAAGGGCGGGTAAGACAGGCTTTTCCTGTAAAACAATTCATCGGCATAAAAAGAACGGCTATATTGAGTCGTCAACGCAATGTTGACCGGGTGTTCGGGCATATAAGTCTGGATAATTATTTCACCCTCGCTTTTATTCAAAAAGCGCTTGTACATTTGAAAATTGACAATATCCGATGCTTTTCCAGCGTTAAGATCAACGTCGATCAAAAGAGCCGCTGCCAATCCCACATCGGGCAATTCATAACCAATCAGCGCACGGGTACCCAGAATAACCGTTGGATGCTCAAACTCGTACGCGGATAGTTTTTTGCGTTTTGACAGACTGCGCTCCCCTTCAATACAAATCACATTGGCGTACTTTGATTTAAGCATTTCTTCGATTTGTTCAATGCCGAGCCCCAAGGATTTGCATCGGTGGCTGCCGCATACGGGACATTTTTCAGGAACTTTTTGGCGGTGGCCGCAGGCAGGACAATAAGCCGAGCCGTCAGATGATATTTTAAGAACGGTTTCGCATTTGGGACATTTAACCGATTGCCCGCAATCCCTGCAAAAAATATATGTGCCGTATCCCCGTCGATTAAACAACAGAAGCGCATGACGATTTTCCGACAAAGTCTTGTCGATATATTGCGTTAGACTTTTGGAAAACGGGGATTTATTTCCGTTGAGCATTTCCCGTTTCATGTCAATAAGCCACGGAGTTTTTTCCGTATTCCGGGATATGTTAATTAACTGATACAGTCCGTCAGAGCAGGCATGATAGCATTCAGCAGAAGCAACCGATTCATATATCGTAAGATTTGCACCGTTAAGCACGGATAAATCTTTAACAATATCAAACGCGCTGAAATGGGGTGACGCTTCAGAAAAAAAGCTATCGTCATTCGGCTCGCATATCATGATGTCATCCAGTCTGTCAAAGGGAAGAAACATAGCAGACATATTGCCGAGGACAACGCGGATGCGGCCGTTTTTGATTCCGGCAAAAATGCGGTATTTTTCTTTTTGAGGAGCGCTGGCGCTGTAAACAGCGCCGGTTCGTCCAAAGCGCTTTTCGAAAAACCGGCAGAGGCGTCTTCTCATTTCGATTTGAGGGACGATGATTAGCGCCTTTCCCGAATCCGCAAGGGTGTCATGGGCAATGCGAAGCATAAGCATTTCGGCGCAGTCTCTGTCATTGCCGTTAAAATAGACAGGACGACGGTTCGTTTGTAATCTTTGAGCGATGATTTCCCTATAACGCGCGTCGCAAACTTTGACATCATCCGACCAGGGCGGTAAATACGATGGATAAAAGGGATCACCGATATCCAATGAATATCGTTCAGCCCAACCTTTGGATTCAATGGATCTGAGGGATGACGAAACATCGCCGAGCATACGCCTGATTTCCAAAGATGAAGCATCTCCCTGCTTCAAAAAGTCCAAAACGTGGCGCATGACTTTACCCTTTGTTTGGGCTTTTTCACCGGCTTGCGTTAAATGAAAAAAAGTTTCTCTGCTGCGATAAGCTCTAAACATCGGAGTGTCCGGTTCTGATTTCGAAGCTGTTTTTTTCAGTTTTACAGGCGCCGTAAACCAATTCAGGCAGTCGTAAAATCGACAGCAATACCGCCTGGCCATCGTCTGACATAATCTAATTTGATAAGGGCGAAGCACAGGTGCGTCGTCAATGACCTGCAAAACCGGTTTGATGTCTCCTTCGTAATCCGAGCGATTAGAAACCGCGACGACCATACCGTCTGTCGGCTGTTTAGCATGACTAAAGGTCAGGGCAACACGCATCCCGGGTTTAATTGTGTCAGGACAAAGATAATCGTAGGGTTTATCAATCTGCTTTAAAGGCTGATTGACAAAAACCTTGGCGATTTTCAAAGCAGTTCTTCATCTTCCGCCATTTCGGCGATTGTGGGCGCTTCAGCTGTTTCAGCCGCTTCAAACAAGGCATCTTCATCTTTGGAATCAGTCGGCTCGTCATCGATGTGGCTGATGATGCGCACTTTGTCTTCGTAAATTTCACGAGTGGCGATGGAAACAGGATT
>CACZTE010000137.1 GCA_902784045.1 uncultured Eubacterium sp.
CGGGAGGAGAGACATCATCATGGACGAAAACAATGCTTATCAAGGCGGAACCATTATGTTTGACTTCGATATGGAAAAGGCACAAACAATTGACAGAATAATGAAATCCGTACAAAATGCTTTAATCGAAAAAGGCTACAATCCCGTCAACCAAATCGTCGGATATGTCATGTCCGGAGACCCAACATATATCACCAGTCATAAGGATGCAAGAACAAGGATTCAGGATATTGAACGTGACGAATTGTTAGAAGAGTTGGTTAAGCGTTATTTAGCCGGCCTTTCAGATTAATTGCGTAAAACAAAAAAGATCCCGGGTGATGCAATCCGGGATCTTTTGCTATTTAAAACAACTTTAAAAAAAATCTGTTAATATTATGAATTATCGCATATTGGGAAATTCCGGAATCCGTGTCTCAAGATTGTGCTTTGGCACATTGACGATGGCTCCGATGCAAAAAAACAAAACATTGTCCGAATGCCGCGACGTCTACGCGAAGGCGCTTGATTTGGGAATCAACTTTTTTGATACGGCCGATCTTTATCAAAATTATCATCAATTGCGTTTGGCCGTCGAGATGAAGCCGGATATCGTTATCGCGACAAAATCCTATGATTATTGCGCGCAAGGTGTTGCTAAAAGCTTGAATAAAGCACTTCATGAGTTAAACAGAGATTATATCGACATTTATATGCTTCATGAACAGGAGAGCAGACATACCTTTCGCGGACATTATGAGGCCATCGAATACCTTTTAAAAATGAAAGAAAAAGGGATCATCCGCGCTTTCGGGATTTCGACGCACCGGGTGGAGGCCGTTAGAGATAGTCTTCATTTTTCGGAAATTGATATTGTCTTTCCCATTATCAATTATACAGGGATCGGCATTGAAGACGGCAGCCGAAAGGATATGGAAGAAGCGGTCAATCTGGCTCATAGCGCGGGAAAAGGCATCATGGGTATGAAACCCTTGGGCGGCGGTAATCTTCTTGCCGATACGGACGCCTGTTTTGATTATGTGTTGGGGCTTGAATTCGTGGACAGTATCGCTATGGGAATGCAAAATACTGATGAGGTCATTTATAACACCGCTAAATTCAACGGCGGCGATATTGACTTTGCGTTGAAAAAGCGTGTCAGTCAACTGCCGAGACGCCTTCATATCAGTGATTGGTGCGAAGGCTGCGGACAATGCGCAGCCCGTTGCGGGCAGCACGCGTTGTCTATCGTCGACGGAAAAGCCCGGGTTAATTACGAAAAATGTTTGACGTGTTGTTATTGCGCGTCGGTCTGTCCTTGCTTTGCCATAAAAGTCGTATGATATATTATCATCGAAAAATGCATTGGGCAGATTATGAAATAATCCGATGATAATTACGAAAGTAAAACAATCGGTACAAACGATGAAAAGGAATTATCATGAATAAACTTTTAGGACTGGATATTGGAGATAAATATATCGGCATTGCTGTATCGGATACCCTCGGCATTACAGCGCAAGGTTATCGGACATACAAAAAAGGAACACGGGAAGACGATCTGAGATTTTTCGGTGACGTCATTACCCAGTTTAATGTCAAGACAATTGTTGCCGGTTTGCCGAAAGACATGCAGGGAAGAGAAACGGCGCAGGCAAGAAAAACACGAAATTATTGCGGGTTTCTCGCCAATCGTTTTGACGTGGATGTGGTGTATATCGATGAGCGTTTGACATCAAAAGCATCAGAGGATACACTGATCGCCGGCGGTGTGCGCAGAGAAAACAGAAAGCGTTATATCGACACGCTTTCCGCTCAGTTAATACTTCAAACCTATATGGACCAACAAAAAAACTGACAGGATTTCAAAAATTGTTGACGGTTTGAAAAAACCGTTTTGATGAGAGTTGATTATTGTCAAAAATAATAAATATATTGATGGAGGAATAAAAATGAGTCAACATGAAGAACACGAACACGGTATTATTCTGTTAGATGAAAATGGGGAAGAACAAGCCTTCGAATTAGTTGTAACGTTGGACGTCGGTGAAAAAACCTACGCGATTTTGGCACAGGAAGGCAGCGACGACGCTTTTGCCGTTCGCATCGAAGGAGATATCAACGACGAAGAAGCCGAATTGGTTCCTGTTGTCGATGATGAAGAATTCGCTTTGGTTGCCGCAGCCTACGAAGAATTGGATTTTGAGGAAGAAGAAGCTTAATCGATGCTTCTCTCTGAGGCACCTTTATATGACGCCGTTTTTTTAAAAAGGCCGAATCGATTCGTCAGCGAAGTACAGCTCAATTCAGGAGAGATTGTCAAAGCGCATATGCCCAATACCGGCAGAATGGGAGAGCTTTTAATCCCCGGGGCGCCGCTTCGGGTGGCCTATCTACCGTCATCCAAGCGCAAAACCGCCTATACTGTGCTCTCCGTTTTGACAAAGGATGTGTGGGTATGCACATATGCGGCGATAGCCAATGTTCTTGCCTACGATTATCTCAACCAAAAATACGAATTTGACTTGCTTCAGCGTGAAAAACTTTTTTTGGACAGCCGTTTTGATTTGTACGCGCAGTTTGGCGGAAAAAAATTCCTTTGGGAAGTGAAAAGCGTTAATTTAGTTGTAACGGAAAACAACCGGAAAATCGCGCTGTTTCCCGACGCTCCGACAAGCAGAGGCGTCAAACATTTGAAAGGTTTAATACAAGCGGTCAAAAAAGGCTACGAATGCGGCGTGATTTTTGTGGTTCTCCGTTCAGACGCGGAGGCCGTTAAAATCAACGGGATTACAGATCCCGATTTGGCAAAGGTAATCGGCGAAGCCGTCAACGCCGGCATCAATATATCGGCAATACGATGTACAGTTGACAAAAACACAATAACCGTTGAAAAGACACTTCCTTTTAACGGCGTTTATTTAGGCTGAAAAGCGATATGACAGACTACGCATTTTTTAATCGTTAATAGATTAATGTGCAACTTGCGGCGTATGACGAATTTGACGGATATTGTGTCCGGATTGAAAACAAGACTGAAACATATGTCGGATTATCCGGGCGAGGAAATATAATCTTCATTAAATAGCAAAGATTATCAAAAGAAAACACCAAAGAGAAAGGAGTTTTTATTGAACGAGAAAACACAAAAGAAGAAAAAAAAATCAGCCCCCAAAAAACCGCAAAATAATTTGAAATCCAATCGGATTTTACGAAAAAACCGACAAGGTACTCCTAAAATGAAAAAGAGTAATTCCAAATCTTATCAATGGGCGGGTTCCCGAAAAAATGCAGGCAAGACGCCAAATAACGAAAAACTCAAAGTTATTCCGATTGGCGGACTTGGTGAAATCGGGAAAAACATGACCGCCTTTGAATACCGCAATCAGATTATCATCGTCGACTGCGGACTTAAGTTTCCCGATGATGATATGTACGGCATTGATATGGTTTTGCCGCCTTTTAAATTTTTTACGAAAAACGCCCAAAAAATTAAAGGCCTGGTGGTGACGCACGGTCATGAAGATCATATTGGCGGAATTGCCTACCTGCTCAAGGAAATCAATGTTCCGATTTATGCCACCAAATTTACGATGGGTTTAATTGAACGAAAGCTGACAGAGCATCGCCTCATCGGTCAGTCAAAGCGCAACGTTGTCAAAGCCGGAGATGAAATATCCATCGGAGATTTTGATGTTGAATTTATCCGTGTCAACCACAGTATTGCCGATTCGGTGGCGCTCTGCATCAAAACACCGGCCGCTACGGTGTTTCATACAGGAGACTTTAAAATTGATTTTCAGCCCATTGACGGCGAAATCATCGATTTGCAGCGCATCGCCGCGCTGGGCAACCAAGGGGTTGACTTATTGCTCGCCGATTCCACCAATGTGGAAGAAGCGGGATTTACCCAATCCGAGAGCACCGTCGGACAAACTTTTTTCAGTTTGTTCCGCGGATGTAAAAACCGGATTATCGTGACGACATTCGCGTCCAACGTTCATCGGGTACAGCAGATTATCGACGCCGCCGTTGCTTATAATCGGAAAGTCATCATCAACGGCCGCAGCATGGAAACAATGGTTGAGGTGGCGACCAATCTCGGATATCTGAAAGTGCCGAAAAACACGATTATCGATATTCATGAAATGAAAAAATATCGGCCGAAGGATATCGTCGTCATTACGACGGGCAGTCAGGGCGAACCGATGGCCGCCCTCGGCCGAATGGCCAACGGTGATCACCGCTTCCTTCAAATCGATGAAAATGACACCATCATTATTTCCGCTTCGCCTGTTCCAGGAAACGAAAAAATGGTCGCCGAAATCATTAACAAACTTGTCGGATTGGGCTCTGAAGTTGTCTATAACAAATTCGCGCACATTCATGTGTCGGGTCATGCCAGACGCGAAGAGTTAAAAATGATTCAGACATTGGTGAAGCCCAAAAATTTCATGCCGGTTCACGGCGAAACAAGGATGCTCAAACATCACGGCGCTTTGGCAAAGGATTTGGGACTTGACGCCAAACATGTGTTTATTCAGCAAAACGGCGATGTATTGGCCCTCGATCACAATAGCTGC
>CACZTE010000138.1 GCA_902784045.1 uncultured Eubacterium sp.
ACACTTGCGCGATTGCTCCCACTTAAGTGAATCTCTTACTCCTGAGAGAGATACAAGCACCGTTTAAGTGGTGAGAAAACCCTTTTGTTAGACGCCTCAGCGCCCCACCGCTTTGGCGTTTTTTTATTAGAAAATTAGAAAAATCGAAAACAACAAACACCTCCAAAAAAATTCTCTATCAGAGGACGTCTCCCTTTGACGGATACTGATGTTGGCAAATGTGATTTACTTATTCATGCGATGAATCATGTTGGATCCGCCGTTGAGAATGGCATCAATTAATTCCGCCAATTCTTCAGGCGTTTCTTTCGCGCCGGTTGCCAACCATTTTTGAAAAAGGCCGATACATCCGGCGACGACAAATTCATAATAGTAATCAAAATAACGCATCGATTCGGAAGAATTCACGCGCATCCATGCGTCAATGACATGTTCGCGCACCATTTCTTTAACTCTGTCCACAAAAGCCGGATCTCCATTGGGACCGAGCAGCACTAACACCAAATCACTGTTCTCTTTTAACAGAGTAACGAACCCGATAAAAGTGCTCATGATATTTTGCGTGTGATGCTTATCGGAATTATCCAGAAGTTCACCAAACTCCTCAAAAAGCTCTGCCTCAATTTGACTCAGCATATCATAAATATCACGATAATGCTGATAAAAAGTGCCTCGATTGATATCAATCTCGTCAGCGATTTCACGTACGGTTATTTCCTGAATTGGTTTATCCTTCAGCTTTTCGATAAGCGCTTCTTTTAAAGCGCGGCGGGTTTTACGCACCCGCCGATCCATCTTTTTTTCTTTTGTTATTTTTTTCTCCATCTTATTTTATTTCCTTTGCGATTGCTTCTCAATTCAATAAAAAAACAAATTTTATTGAATGCTCTTTTTCGATATTCATTAACATCTTTTCGATGAAATGCCGTCACCTTTGCCGGCTGTTTTTTGAACATTTACTCAAATCTTGTCAGAGCATCAAGGCGATAATCATCTTTCGCATCAAAATTGCCATAATTTTTTAGAATTATTCATCATTTCTTAAATTGATGTTGAATAACGTACATTGACATAACAATGTGTTTATTGATTTTTCAACTCGAATTATTATAATATACAATAGTTAATAAATCAACATCTTTATGGTTAATTGTCACAAGTTGTCCTATAGGTGTTGAAATACATTTAAATGAGAAAGGATTTGACCGCATGATCACTTTTGGCAGAGCGATTGCCAAACATCGCAAACTCATTTTGCTCATCGGCGTGTTGCTTCTGATTCCGGCAGCAATCGGATATTTTAACACGCGGATTAATTATGATATCCTGACATATTTACCCGAGGACATCGAAACAGTTAAAGGTCAAAACATCTTAAAAGACCAATTCGGAAAAGGCGCCTTCTCCCTTGTGATGGTGGAGGGCATGTCTGACAAGGACATTGTCGACTTGGAGAATAAATTCCGTCAGATCGACCATGTGGAATCAGTGGTCTGGTATGACAGCCTCGCCGGTCCGGGACTGCCGAAAGAAATGATACCCGATAAAATGTACGAGGCTTTCAACAAAGGCGACACCACAATGATGGCTGTCTTCTTTGACACCTCCACTTCCGCCGATGAGACCATTTCCGCCATCGAACAAATGCGTCTGGTCGCCGGTGAGCAAGTTTTTATTTCCGGTATGTCCGTCATGGTCACGGACCTTAAAGCACTGACCGAACAGGAGGAACCAATCTATGTCCTCATTGCCGTCGTACTGTCTACGCTGGTCATGATGATATTCTTAGACTCATTTTTAATTCCAATCATCTTCCTATTATGTATCGGTATGGCCATTATCTGGAACCTGGGAAGCAATATCTTTTTGGGCGAGATTTCCTACATCACCAAATCATTAGCGGCCGTTTTACAATTAGCCGTCACCATGGACTACTCGATTTTTCTCTGGCATAGCTTTGAAGAAAAGCGAAAGACCAATGATGACCGGCTTGAAGCCATGGCTCAGGCCATCGCAGAAACAATCACCTCTGTTGTCGGATCCTCCGTCACCACCGTCGCCGGCTTTATCGCCCTGTGCTTTATGACCTTTACGCTGGGATTTGACCTGGGTATTGTTATGGCCAAAGGGGTCATTTTGGGCGTTATCAGTTGTGTCACTGTCCTTCCGGCCATGATTTTAATCTTTGATAAGGCCATCGAAAAAACGAGACACAAAAATCTTCTGCCGGATATGCGCGGCGTCGCGTCATGGATTACCGATCATTATAAGATTTTTCTCGTCGCTTTTGTCATTCTTTGGATTCCGGCGATTTTCGGTTACAACCAAACGAAAATCTATTATGATCTTGGCGCGACCCTTCCGGGAGACTTGGGTTATTGCGTGGCCAGAGACAAATTAACCGATACTTTTCAAACCGGCTCAACTCATATGATCCTCGCCGATACATCGACATCGCGCAAAGATATGGGCAAAATGATTGAGGAAATCAAAGGCATTGACGGTGTGAAGGCCGTTATCGGTCAGGACAGTTTGCTCGGCCCATCGATTCCGGAAAGTATGATTCCCGATAAAATCAAAAACATGACGCAAAGCGATCAGTACAAACTGCTCATTGTCATGTCGGAGTACACAACGGCAACCGATGAAGTCAACACGCAGATTGATGCTATCAATCAGAGTCTTCACAAATACGACAATACAGGGATGCTCATTGGAGAGGCACCGGCCACTAAAGATCTCATCACCATATCCAATCATGATTTCCAAGTGGTCAATGCCGTTTCCATCGGCCTCATCTTTGTCATCATCGCCATTGTGCTTTTGTCTGCTTCGCTGCCTTTTATTCTGGTGGCGGTTATAGAACTGGCTATCTTCATCAATTTGGGAATACCCTATTATACCCAAACAGCGCTGCCTTTTATTGCGCCGATATGCATATCGACTATTCAACTCGGCGCCACCGTGGACTACGCCATTCTGATTACATCGCGCTATAAATCGGAACGGTTTTCCGGTGCGGATAAGAAAACAG
>CACZTE010000139.1 GCA_902784045.1 uncultured Eubacterium sp.
ACAGAACTATCAAATGTGATCGTCAAGAAAAAAGTTTGCCGAGAGCAAAATTTATCTCTTGACAAAGGTCACTTCATAACAGAATTCGGTAGTTTTAATCCGGGATGTCGTGCAACGCTTCCGAATTTGTTTCTTGAGAAGAATCCGTGAGGGCTTTAGCTTCGCTATTTTCTGCCTCATCTTTAGGCTTGTCAGCGGTATTCATTTTTTTATAGAACCGGTCAACGATAATACCGATAGCTTGGTCGCCGGTGATGTTGCAGGCAGTACCGAAGCTGTCCTGAGAGAGGTGAAGCGCAATAATAAGCTCGGACATGCCATCGGTAAAGCCGAGCATAGATTTGATGATGCCGAGGGCAGCCATGACACCGCCGCCGGGGACCCCGGGCGCCGCGACCATTGTCACGCCGAGCATAGCGATAAAGGGCATAAACATCGCGAAAGTCGGCTGCAGACCGGACGCGTACATAATGCCCATCGAGCCCAAAGTCAGGCAGATGGTATCTCCGGCCAAATGGATGGTGGCGCAAAGGGGGATAACAAAATTGCGCACATCCTCACTCATATGATTGGCTTTGGCAGCTTCAAGGTTAACGGGAATCGTTGCTGCCGATGATTGCGTGCCGAGGGCTGTAAAATACGCGGGTATGATGTTTTTGAGGTCTTTGAAATGATTTTCTCCGCGAAAAGCAGAGGCAATCGAAAATTGAATGAGGATATAGCCCCATTGAAGCAGTAGAATCATGATATACAGTTTCGCGAACATGAGAATTGTTGGAACCAAAGAGCCGGAAGCCGCCACTTTGCAGAAGGTACCTGCGATATAAAATGGAATCAGCGGAATAATGACTTTCTCAAGTACCATGGTAATGATGTTGCGCAAATCATCCATGAGTTTAAAAAGAGTTTGCCCGGCTTCTCCCTTCATGTTCGCGATGCCGAGTCCGACGACAAAGGCAAAAACAAGGGCGGTCATGATACCCATAATCGGGGGAACCTCGATGGAAAAAAGCGGTTCAAAAGATGCTCCCTCGATGGCGCCGCCGTTAATCATACTAATGAGCATAGGTAATAATGCCGAGCCGATTAAAAATGCAATGGTACCGGCAAGGACGGTTGAGACATATGCCAAAAGTAAAGTAATGCCAAACAATTTATTGGCTTTCTTTCCGAGATCCGCAAGTCCAATGGTAACAAAGGACAAAATCAGAAGTGGAATAATGAAGTTGAGGAAGGTGGAAAAGAGACCGGTGAAGGTTTGAACGAGAGACATAAATCCCTGAAACACGGGCGTGTCCGAAACACCGAAAACTGACCCGATACTTCCGATGGCAATACCGGCGACAATGCCGATTAATAGCCGCGGCAAAAGCGGCAGTTTCTTTTTCTTTTTTTCGGTTTTTTCTTGATTTTTTTGACTGTTTTTCTTTACATTGTTTGCTTCTTTCAATGCTGATCTCCTTAAGAAAAAAATATTTTAATTGAATCAAAAACATTATAACGTTGTAAATAGATCTATGCAATCCAAAAACTGAAAGTGAACAAAATAATGTACAAATTTGAATACAATTTATTTCTTCCATACAAAAATAACCTGAATAAAACGCTTTAATCTCTTGTCAAAGACGTGGCTTATCGTTAACAATAGGATAAGTGTTTGATCGGATGATAAAAATAGTGTTGGCAAAGGATAGTATTATCTATTCGAGTCGTTGTGAAAGGCCAATTAAAAAGTTTTACGGCGAACAGATGGAAAGAAAAAATATCATAAAAGGAATGCGGTGTACCGGTTTGAAAGGGAGGATCAATAATGGAAATCAGGCAAATTCAATACTTTATGCAGCTTTTCCAAGATAAAAACATGACTCGGGCAAGCAAGATGCTGTTTATTTCACAACAGGGACTCAGCAAGTCTATTCATGCCCTGGAAACGGAAATCGGTTTTCCGCTTTTTAACAGGACGCCG
Organism: uncultured Eubacterium sp.; assembly: GCA_902784045.1. GTDB lineage: Bacteria > Bacillota > Clostridia > Eubacteriales > Eubacteriaceae > RUG12931. The sequence continues at coordinate 1,967 of CACZTE010000139.1, forward strand.
GGGGGTGTGGAGCCGACAGCCCGGGCCATCTCGCTTTATGAGTATTTTGTTAATGTGAACGAAGCCTACCGTGAGCTAAATCGCGCCCTTCAGCGGGAAGCCAACCGAAAAAAACTATCGGTGACCGTTCCACCGATTGTCGCTTTTTCGGACAATGTCACACATCTTAATCAATATAAACAAAAATATCCCGAAGTAGAGGTTGAATATAAAGTCCTCGATAACGACACCATTATCGAACGCCTTCTCAGTGGAAGATATGAAGTGGCCTATCTTGGTATCGTGCCTCCCGAGACTCTCGACGTTCACCGAAAAATCTCACTATATGATTTTTGCGCGGTTGTCTCTCGTAGTCATCCCCTTGCCGGCGAAAAAATGATCACTCCGGATATGCTTGGACAATATCCTTTGACTGTAATTGATATTTTTAATGATTATAATCAATATTTTATGAGACAGCTAAAAGTTTCTGGCGGCCATGTCAGCAAAGTGAATATTTTGGAGTTTCCTGATTATATTTGCCTTAGCGGCAGTGTAGGTATTTCGATTCAGTCTGTTTTTAAAAGAATTAAGACAGAAGACGTCGTTAGTATTCCCATTATTTTTCATGAAGGTGATCGTGTTTGCATTGAGGTATCTTTGGTAACGGCTAAGGGAGTTGTGTGCTCTCCGGAGGTTGAGACCTTTATAGAAAGTGAAATCGCGTTTGGCAACCCGGAAATAATGGAAAAATCTTAACGATGACTGAAAAGATGAAAAGAGGGGTCACAATTTTTCATGAAATGTAAATAAAAATTGTCACAATGTATCACAACTTATAGTTGTTAAATGATGTAAAATAATCTGTTTTACGGTTTCATCTATGCTGGTTTAAAATAAGCTTATCAACAGGCATCGCCTTTTTATTTCATTTTAGAGGAGGTATTATTTTATGAATCTTTTTGCTATTTTAGCTTCATTTGGTGGCGGCGCATTTGCGGCTGCTATCGGTGGTGTCCCGGCCTTTATCCTTACCGGGGTATTCGCAATTGTTGGTGCTGTTGCCGGTATGTGCGGCGCAACAGACGCTTCTGCTGTTCTGGTTAACCACATTGCATTCGGTTCTTTCTTCGGTCCCCACATTTCTTTCGCCGGCGCTGTTGCTGCAGCTGCTTACGCAAAGAAAAAAGGCTACATGGAAAACGGTGCTGATATCGTTACTGCTTTAGCCGGATTAAACAAATTCGACGTCTTACTCGTC
>CACZTE010000140.1 GCA_902784045.1 uncultured Eubacterium sp.
CATAACAATACAAAAAGTCCTATAAGCCACTGTTTAAGCGGTTTGTAGGACTTTTTTCTTAAATCAACTGTCAAAGATGGGATTATACTAAAGCCTTTCTTTAATGTCTAATAATATCGCTATTTTTTTTTGATAAACACATGTAATTCCGCTCATTTATGCTATAATATCATACATTGTTAACTGACAAAGCTATTAATCCCAATTTTTGGAGAAGACTAAATGAGTATAAAAAAGAAAATTATTTCAATTATATTAGCAGTTTTATTGGTTTTTTTCGGAAGCGGCGCTATTTATGTTTACAATATTGTGGCAGGTCTCAGCTCAGGCCAGCGCCTTGACGAAAGTACTTTAAGTATTAATACCCTTTCCAATACCGATGTCATCAACATCGCCCTTTTCGGTATTGACGGCCGGGAAGGCGTTGACGGCGACCGATCCGATACCATTATGATCGCGTCCATCGATTTAAAAGAAGGGGATGTTCAAGTGACATCCATCATGCGTGACCTTTATGTTCGTATTCCCGCGGGAAGCAATAATGAAGAAAGTTTTGACAAAATCAACGCGGCCTATATGTACGGCGGTGCCCAACAGTCCATCCAGACCATCAACGAAAATTTCGACATGAACATCAGTGATTATGTTGTCGTAAATTTCAATTGTCTAGTTGACACGGTGGACGCGCTTGGCGGCATTGATATTGATGTCAAAGATGAAACCGTGCTTTATTGGACAAATCAATATATCATGGACGTCAATAGTAAAACCGGCCATAATGATCCTTCGTTGACAACACCTGGGATGCAAAAACTCACCGGTGTTCAGGCTCTGGCTTATTGTCGCAACCGCTATTCCGATGACGACTACGGCCGCACCGAAAGACAGCGCGAAGTGGTCAAAGCCATGTTCGACAAAGCGATTTCCGCCGATATCATGACGACCCTCAATATCATCAACAAAGTTTATCCCTATATTCAAACTTCTTTCTCATTAAATGAGATCACCCAATACGCCGGCGCTTATATGTCTCTCAAAGACAAAACCTTTACCAACGGCAGAGTTCCATTTGATGGCTACAACACTGCTACAGAAATTGATGGAACCTCCTATGTAGTTCCGGTAACTTTGGAAGATAACGCTGTGTTGTTGCACAAGCTGATTTACGGCGAAAACAACGAATATACACCATCGGAGACCGTCAAGATGATCAGCAACACCATTGTCTCTCAAACCGGTCTTTCCAAAGGCTCTGCGGCAGATCCTTCCACTTACGGCCCCGGCTCGGCCAACGGTTCTCCCATCGGCGGACAGGTAGAAGTTCAGCTTCCCGATGATGTCAGTTATTCTGAAGATGTCGGCTATTGATGCTTTCTCAGGCAATTTCGTCAATAAAGATGTTGTCCTTTGGAGAATAAAAAACGATTATTAAATCTGATGAAACCAACCATATACACAAAAAGGACGCGGCAATGACTGCCGCGTCCTTTTTATCTGCGTTTCTATTTTTTGAATTAAAGACGTTTTAATAATTTTTCCCGTTCTTCTTCATAGCCGGGTTTCCCGAGAAGCGCAAACATGTTGCGTTTGTAATCTTCCACGCCGGGTTGGTTGAAAGGATTGACACCCAGCATATAACCGCTGACACCGCAACCAAATTCAAAGAAATAGAAAAGCTGTCCCAAATTGTATTCGTCCTGGGCAGAGATGGTTATCATCAGATTAGGGGCGCCGCCATCAGTATGCGCAAGAGCAGTCCCCATCATAGCGTTTTTGTTGACAAAATCCATGTTCTTTCCTGCGAGATAATTCAGGCCGTCAAGATCCTGTTCATCGGATTCGATGGTAACGGTGGATTTGGGTGTTTCAACATTGAGCACTGTTTCAAACATCACCCGGGTACCATCTTGAATAAACTGACCGAGAGAATGCAAATCAGTGGAGAGATCGTAACATGTCGGGAACAGGCCTTTTTGATCCTTTCCTTCACTTTCGCCGTAAAGCTGTTGCCACCACTCTGATACAAAATGCAGCGACGGCTCATAATTTGCAAGAATTTCGAAAACTTTTCCCTTTGCTAAGAAAAGATTTCGAACAGCGGCATACTGCATCGCGGGATTTTCGTCGAAATCCTGATTCAAGCAAATGTCACGCATGTCTTCGGCGCCTTTCATCAAGGCGTCAATATCCGCACCGGATACGGCAATGGGAAGAAGGCCCACGGGGGTGAGGACCGAGAATCGTCCGCCGACATCATCGGGAATCACAAAGGTTTCATATCCTTCGGTATCCGCCATGGTTTTTAACGCGCCGCGGGCTTTATCCGTCGTAGCATAGATGCGGGAGGCTGCGCCTTCTTTACCGTATTTGGCTTCGAGCTTAGCTTTAAACACACGGAAAGCAATCGCCGGTTCTGTTGTTGTGCCGGACTTGGAAATAACATTCACTGAAAAATCACGGTCGCCGATGACATCCAGCAAATCATTTAAATACGCACCACTAATATTGTTGCCGGCAAAATAAATTTCAGGGGATTTTCTGATATCACGAGATACAACATTAGCAAAGTTATGATTTAAAAAATCAATGGCCGCACGAGCACCAAGATAAGAACCGCCGATACCGATAACCACCAGCACTTCAGATTCCTTTTTAATCTTTTCAGCCGCTGCTTTGACTCGTTCAAATTCCGCTTTATCATAATCGACAGGTAAGTCGATCCATCCAAGGAAATCGTTGCCCTCGCCGGTTTTTGACACCAGTACATCTTTAGCGTCAAGGGCAAGATTCTTGATAAAATCAATTTCACGATTACTCATAAAACCGCTTGCTTTGCTGTAATCAAAGGTTAATGCACACATAACGTTTTTCTCCTCTGCGAATTGTTTTGTACCGTTAAAAGGTTTTCTAAATATTATTTTAACATATCAGCATGGCACATTCCATGCAAAATTATAACATTGCCCGATTAATATGACAGAATACACTCAGTCAATAGCCATTGACAATGACGCTTTAGCCGAAAAGCCGTTCCCAAAATGACGGCCTTTTAAATCGCAGCTCAAAAAAATCCTCTGCAGCTTCCAAATCCATGTCGAGAGTTCTGGAATGCGTCTGCGCGTCCAACCGCGGAGGCAATTCATCTTTAATATAACGCAGCTCATAATAATTTGCCCCGTCGGGATAAGTGTAAATCAAACGATTTTTCTTCTTGTCAACGGTGAATTGCTCCGGTTCGCTCTCCCATGCGCGAACAATCTTCTCAATAGCGTTTTTCCCAATCACTTTTTCCCCAAAATAATCCGAATGCGAGAGAATTCGTACATATTGTGGAATGTCTTCTTTTTCCATGAACGCCTCAAAAATTTCAAAGAGAATTTTTGAAGAAACAGCGAACACGTCGGGGAAATAGTCTTCATCTGAGGTTTTCATCATTTCTGCCATTTCCGAGACAGCATCAAACATTCTTTTCGCGTATTCCGCGAAAAACGCGTTTCCGATTTGCTCCAGACTTTCATTAATCGTTTTGGCGTATTTTATTCCTTTTTCTTTATCGATGCGAATGTTAATTCGACAACCGATCGCGCGTTTAGAAATCGCGGCATCTAAGGAAGGTAATTTATTGGTCGTAATGGCTAATGCGGGATAATGAATCAGATTTTCCGCTATTCCCCAATCATCATTTTTAATCACATTATCCGAATGATTGCTGAATTGCTTTTTATCCAAGTCGTCAAAATAAATC
>CACZTE010000141.1 GCA_902784045.1 uncultured Eubacterium sp.
ATAAAAGTCAACCCAAAAGAATGTTTATGATAACCGATACAACGGCTTAACAACATCCATTTACAAAATCCGCTTCGGCGGATTTTTTTAATCGTCCAAAAAATTAAAAAAAACTTAAGCAACCCCTTGCCATGGCAAAAAAAACTTGTTATAATATCAAATTACCTGATATTTTTTGTTTTATTATTTTATTTTTCAAAAAATAATCAAAAAATTTTTATCAAAACAACAAGAAAGACACCGAAAGAAAAGGTTTGGATGGGACGCGAAAACGCTGATCAAAGGCGTTTTGAAGGCATTTTAACCAAAATGCCGGATGTGTTCTTTTTGGCTGATCAAAGGTCAAATCCCGCATCGAGACCTTTCTTTTTTCATGTCAAAAATCCGATGGGGACGCGGCGGCGCGGCGTCCGAAAGCAGTGTAGAACAACGTAAAGGAGAAACCCAAATGGTACAAGTTCATCCCGTGAAAAGCGGACTGAGAACCAGGCAGAGCTTTTCCAAAATCAAAGAAGTTTTGGAAATGCCTAATCTGCTCAAGGTCCAGCTGGATTCCTACAATTGGTTTATTGAGAAAGGGCTTCGCGAGGTCTTTGAGGATTTGCACGAAATTACCGATTACACCGGCAATCTCGTGTTGGAATTCGTCGATTATTCCCTCGAAGGCGAACCCAAATACACCATTGAAGAATGTAAAGAACGCAGCCAGACCTATTATCAGCCGCTGAAAGTGCGCGTTCGTCTGACCAACAAGGAAAAGGGCGAAGTCAAAGAACAGATGGTCTATATGGCCGATATGCACAAAATGACCGAAACCGGCACTTTTATCGTCAACGGCGCCGAACGCGTCATCGTCAGCCAGCTGGTGCGCTCACCGGGATGCTACTACACCATCTCCCGGGATAAGACCGGTAAAAAACTCTACGCGTCCACCATCATCCCCAATCGCGGCGCCTGGCTGGAATACGAATCCGACTCCAACGATTTACTTCATGTCAAAATCGACAGAAACAGAAAGCTCCCCTTAACGTCCATGCTGCGGGCTTTCGGCCTCGGCACCGATGACGCCATTCTCGATTGCTTCGGCGAGGATCCCCGTTTGGTGGAAACCCTCAAAAAAGACATCGAAAACAAACGCAAGGATCTTGAAGCCAGAGGCTATGATATCGGCAACGAGGAAACGGGTTACGCCGACATCACCGTCGATGAAAAAGACGGTCTCATCGAAATCCACAAGCGTCTGCGTCCGGGCGAGCCGCCGACGGAAGACAGCGCCCGCTCTTTATTAAATACGATGTTTTTTGATGAAAGACGCTATGATCTTGCCCGCGTCGGCCGTTACAAATACAACAAAAAACTGTCTTTAGCCAACCGTATCAACGGTCAGGTTTCCGCCGAAACCGTGACCCATCCCGACACCGGTGAAATTTTGGCCGAACCCGGTCAGAAATTCGACAGAGAAACAGCCTGGGCTATCCAAAACGCCGGTGTGGAGAGCGTGGACATCGCCTGTACCTACAACGGTGAAGACGCGGTTTGCCGGGTCATCGGCAACGGTTTTGTCGATATTCATACCCAAGATATTCCTTTTGATATCAGCGACATCGAGATTAAAGAGCTGGTCTTTAAAGATGCCCTTGACGAAATTTTGGAGAATGAAGACCTGACCGACGAAGACAAACACGACGCCATCAAATACGGCATGGACAAGCTCATGCCCAAGCACATTTTGCAAAGCGATCTCTTCGCCAGCGTGTCTTATTTCCTCGGCCTGGAATACGGCATCGGCCGCGATGATGATATCGACCATCTGGGCAACCGCCGTCTGCGCAGTGTCGGCGAACTCCTTCAAAATCAGTTCCGCATCGGCATTACCCGAATGGAACGAATGGTTCGCGAACGCATGAGCGCGCAGGACGACGAAATCCTCACACCGCAAAACCTGATCAACACCCGCTCGGTCAACGCGGCACTCAAAGAATTCTTCGGAAGCTCTCAGCTTTCCCAGTTTATGGACCAGAACAACCCGCTTTCCGACCTCGGCCACAAGCGCCGTCTGTCGGCCCTCGGCCCCGGCGGTCTCTCCCGTGAACGCGCCGGCTTTGAAGTGCGCGACGTCCATCACAGCCATTACGGCCGTATGTGCCCGATTGAAACCCCTGAAGGTCCGAACATCGGCCTCATCGGATCCCTGGCCACCTATGCCAGAGTCAACGAATACGGCTTTATCGAATCGCCTTACCGTAAAGTGGTCGGCGGTGTGGCGACGGATGAAGTCAAATACATCGACGCCGAAGAAGAAGGGGAATACACCATCGCTCAGGCCAATGAACCTTTGGATGAAAACGGCCGTTTTACAAACCGTCACATCACCTGCCGTAAAGGGCTTAAGCGTGATTTTGTCATGGCGGATCCCGACGAAGTTGACTATATGGATATCTCGCCGCTGCAGGTTGTCTCCGTCGGATCTGCCCTGATTCCCTTCCTGGAAAACGACGACGCCAACCGCGCGCTTATGGGTGCCAACATGCAGCGTCAGGCCGTGCCGCTGCTCATTCCCAAGGCACCGGTGGTCGGCACCGGCATGGAAGCCAAAGCCGCGAGAGACTCCGGCGTCTGCGTCATCGCCAAGCGCGCCGGTACCGTCACTTATGTCTCCGCGGATACCATCCGCATCCGTCCCGATGAGGATGAAACCACCCTGGACATTTATAACTTGCTCAAATACAAACGTACCAATCAGGGCAACTGCTACAATCAAAAACCGCTGGTAAGCAAGGGACAGCACATCGATAAAGAAGAAATTATCGCCGACGGCCCCGCCACCGAAATGGGCGAATTGGCCCTCGGCCGCAACGCCTTAATCGGATTTATGACCTGGGAAGGTTACAACTACGAAGACGCTGTCCTCTTAAATGAAAACCTGTTAAAAGAAGACAAATACACCTCCATTCACATTCAGGAACATGAATGCGAAGCGAGAGAAACCAAACTCGGCCCTGAAGAAATCACCCGCGATATTCCCAATATCGGGGAAGACGCTATCAAAAATCTCGATGAAGACGGCATTATCTACGTCGGCGCTGAAGTTAAATCCGAAGATATTTTGGTTGGTAAGGTTTCGCCCAAAGGCGAGACGGATCTCAGTCCCGAAGAAAAACTGCTTAGAGCCATCTTCGGTGAAAAAGCCAGAGAAGTGCGCGACACCTCCCTCCGTCTGCCCCACGGTGAAGAGGGGATTGTCGTGGATGTCAAGGTTTTCTCCCGCGCCAATAAAGACGAGGATTTAAAACCCGGTGTCAACACGATGGTGCGCGTTTATGTCGCCACCAAACGGAAAATTTCCGTCGGGGACAAAATGGCAGGCCGCCACGGGAACAAAGGGGTTATCTCCCGTATTCTGCCCCAGGAGGATATGCCCTTCCTGCCCGACGGCACACCTCTCGATATTGTTCTAAACCCGCTGGGCGTGCCTTCCCGTATGAACATCGGACAGGTGCTTGAGGTCCATTTGGGTCTGGCGCTCAAAGAATTGGGTTGGCATATCGCCACACCGGTCTTTGACCCCGCCGGCGAAAAGGACATCAAAGAGCTGCTTGAAAAGGCAAATTTGCCGGGCGACGGTAAGATTCAGCTGTACGACGGCCGTACCGGCGAGCCCTTTGACAACAAAGTCACCGTCGGTTACATGTATTATCTCAAACTCCATCATCTGGTGGATGACAAAATGCATGCCCGTTCCAATGGGCCCTACTCGTTGGTCACCCAACAGCCCCTTGGCGGGAAAGCCCAGTTCGGCGGTCAGCGTTTCGGCGAAATGGAAGTCTGGGCGCTGGAAGCCTATGGCGCCGCCCACACCCTCCAGGAAATTCAAACCATCAAATCCGACGACGTTGTCGGCCGTATTAAAGCTTATGAAGCCATCATCAAGGGTAAAAATATTCCCAAACCGGGTCTGCCCGAAGCCTTTAAGGTCATGCTCAAAGAGCTTCAAAGTCTTGCCCTGGATGTGACGGTTTACGACAAAAAAGCCGGCAAGATGGACGTCCTCGAAATGGATAATGCCCAGGAAGCTTATGACAACGGTGAATTCGAACACCATGAGCGCCGCGAGATCGAAGTGCTGTCTCTTGAAGAATCCGATGACAGAGAATCCGATGACAGCATGATTTCCGATATGGATGGTAACGGATTTTTCGACGATGTTGACGACTCCGGCGATGGTGATGATGCTTTCACTGACATGATTAACATTATCAGCGAAGACGAAATCGACGGCGATTTGTCTTAATTGGGAAAGGAGCAGCAAAATGTTTAATCCCGAAGAAATAAATTTTGAGTCTTTACAGGTCAGCTTAGCCGATCCCAACAAAATCCGCGAATGGTCCCGCGGGGAAGTCAAAAAACCAGAGACCATCAACTACAGAACCCAAAAACCCGAAAAGGAAGGTCTGTTCTGCGAAAAGATTTTCGGACCCACCAAAGATTGGGAATGTAACTGCGGCAAATACAAACGCGTTCGCCACAAGGGAACTGTTTGTGAAAACTGTGGTGTCGAAGTCACCCGAAAAAGCGTGCGCCGTGAGCGTATGGGCCATATTGAGCTCGCCGCTCCCGTGTCCCATATTTGGTATTTTAAAGGCGTTCCCAGCCGCATGGGGCTCATTCTCGAAATGTCGCCTCGGGATCTGGAAAAAGTCATCTACTTCGCGTCTTACGTCGTCACAGACCCTGGGACATCGCCACTTGAATATAAACAGGTCTTAAGCGACGGTCAATATCAGGAAGCCAGAAACGCATACGGCAACACCTTTACCGCTGAAATGGGTGCCGAAGCCATTCAGGAATTGCTCGCGATGGTCGACCTCGATCAGGAAGCCGCCGTGCTCAAAGAAGAACTCGAAACCGCGACGGGTCAAAAACGGGTCAAGGTGTCCCGCCGCCTCGAAGCGGTGGAAGCCTTCCGCGCCTCGGGCAACAAACCCGAGTGGATGATTTTGGAAACCATTCCCGTTATTCCTCCGGATCTGCGTCCGATGGTTCAGCTCGACGGCGGACGCTACGCTACCTCCGACTTGAATGATCTCTACCGCCGTGTGATCAACCGAAACAACCGTCTGACCAAGCTCATCGAGCAGGATTCACCGACGATCATCATCAACAACGAAAAGCGTATGCTTCAGGAAGCCGTCGATGCCCTCATCGACAACGGCCGACGCGGCCGCGCCGTCACCGGCCCCGGCAACCGCGCCTTTAAATCCCTTTCCGAATTCCTCAAAGGGAAACAGGGCCGCTTCCGTCAAAATCTTCTCGGTAAGCGCGTCGATTATTCCGGCCGTTCCGTTATCGTGGTCGGTCCGGAACTCAAAATGTACCAATGCGGGCTGCCTAAGGAAATGGCCATCGAGCTGTTTAAACCTTTCGTCACCTGCGAACTGGTCAGCCAAGGCCTTGCTCAAAATATTAAAAGCGCCAAAAAAATGGTCGACAAACCCGACACCACGGTTTGGGATATTTTGGAAGAAGTTATTCAGGAACATCCGGTGCTGTTAAACCGTGCCCCTACCCTTCACCGTCTGGGAATTCAGGCCTTTGAACCGGTGCTGGTGGAAGGCCGCGCGATTAAGCTCCATCCTTTGGCCTGTACCGCCTACAACGCCGACTTCGACGGCGACCAGATGGCTGTCCACGTGCCGCTGTCCGTTGAAGCGCAGGCCGAAGCGCGTTTCTTGATGATGGCCTGCAACAACATCTTAAAACCCCAGGACGGCACTCCGGTTGTCGTTCCGACCCAGGATATGATTTTGGGTTCCTATTATCTCACCATCGAAGAAAAAGACGCCCCCGGCACCGGCCGCATTTTCCGTGACGAAGACGAAATGGAAATGGCCTATTTCAACCGCGATGTCCATCTCCATGCCCGGGTTAAAGTGCGCAAGAAAAAGACCATTGACGGCATCGTTCACACCCGATTGGTGGAGAGCACCGTCGGCCGATTCCTCTTCAATCAGGTCTTGCCTCAGGATATGGGATTTGTTCGTCGGAACACCATCGACGACATGTTTAAACTTGAAGTCGATACGCAAGTGGACAAAGATGTGCTCAAAGCTATTGTCGACAGTTGTTTCCGCAAACATGGTCCTACCATTACATCGGAAGTCCTTGATGAAATCAAACGTCTGGGATACAAATATTCCACATTGTCCGGTATTACCGTCAGCGTCAGCGACATGCAGGTGCCGGGGGACAAAGAAGAAATTCTGGCCGCCGCTGATGATGAAGTTGAAGAAACCCGCGAAGATTACTTAAACGGGCTCATCACCGAAGAAGAACGTTACGAAAAAGTCGTCAAAATCTGGAACAAGGCCACCGATGACGTTACCAAATCCCTTCTCGAACATCTCGATCGATTAAATCCCATCAGCATGATGGCCGACTCCGGGGCCAGAGGGAACAAAAACCAGATTCGTCAGCTGGCCGGTATGCGCGGGCTGATGGCCGATCCCACGGGCCGAACCATCGAAATCCCGATTCGTTCCAACTTCCGCGAAGGGCTCAACATTTCCGAGTTCTATTCATCGTCCCACGGCGCCCGCAAGGGGCTAACCGATACGGCGCTGCGTACCGCCGACTCCGGATATCTCACTCGGCGTCTGGTTGACGTCAGCCAGGATGTGATCGTTCGCGAAGACGATTGCGGCACCGATATCGGCTATGAAGTCGAAGCCCGAACCGAAGTGAAAGATACCGATCTTCGAGTCAGTCAGGAAATCAAACCCGCCGATGCCAAAGGCGTCATTGAACTGGTTGGAGGCGGCGCCAAATGGTATTTCGCAGAAGACGCGGCTGACCCCGAAACCAAAGCCGTTCTCGCCGAGGAAAACAGTGCTTTCAGCGCGGAAACGGCCGCGCGCTTGGCAGAAGCCGGCGTAAAAGCTGTCACGGTTTACCGTAAAAAATCGGCTGATGACATTGTCGGCAGTTATGCCGTAAGTGACATCATCAATCCCGAAACCGGCGAAGTGATTACCGCCAAAGACCAACGAGTGACCGAGGCGGCGGTCGAAGCTATCAACGCGACGAGTCTTTCCCGTGTCAAAACCTATACCATCAAATCCGCGAAACGTCTGGCCGGACGTTATGCCTTTGAAGATGTGATCGATCCCGAAACCGGCGAAGTGCTGGTGGCGAAAAACGAACTCATCTCCAAAGAAACCGCCGAAGCCATTGAGGATAAAAACATTCAGCGCGTGAGCATCCGTTCGGTGTTTAACTGCCAGTCCAAACACGGTGTCTGCAAAAAATGCTATGGTGTCGATATGACCACCTTAAAACCCGTGGAAATCGGCGAAGCCGTCGGCATTATCGCTGCCCAGTCCATCGGAGAACCCGGGACACAGCTCACCATGCGGACCTTCCACTCCGGCGGGGTGGCTCAGGCCGACGATATCACACAGGGGCTTCCCCGTGTCGAAGAGCTTTTCGAAGCGCGTAAACCGAAGGGTCAGGCAATTATCAGTGAAATTGCCGGAACCGTGCACTTAAGCGAAGGCCGGAAAAACGAAGCGACCATCATCGGCGACGCGCCGGTGGCGACGGATGATCAAGTTGTCGATGCCGATACGCCCCGGGTGGAAACCGGTGAAGAAAAAACCTATGTCATTCCCTACGGGGCACGCCTTAAAGTATTGGAAGGCGACCACGTCGAGGCAGGGGAACCGCTAACCGAAGGGTCTATTAACCCCAATGACATTTTGGATATTCAGGGCGTCGAAGCCGTTCAGGCCTATCTCCTCTCGGAAGTGCAGAAAGTCTACCGCGAACAAGGGGTGGATATCAGCGATAAACACATTGAAGTGATTATCCGTCAGATGCTTCGCAAGGTAAAAGTGGAAGATTCCGGTGATACCGGGCTCATTACCGGCGAGATCAAAGACATCTTCCAGGTGATGGAAGCCAACGAAAAAGCCCTTGATCAAGGTTTAAGACCCGCGGTGTATACCCGCAATCTCATGGGGATTACCAAGGCATCCCTTGCCACCGATTCCTTCCTTTCCGCCGCGTCCTTCCAGGAAACAACCCGTGTGCTCACCGACGCGGCCATCAAGGCCAAAGTCGATCCGCTCCAGGGCCTCAAGGAAAACGTCATTATCGGACAACTGATTCCCGCCGGGACCGGCGTACCGGAATACGGCCGGGTCGAACTCGAATATGATAAGCCGGAACAGGAAGAAGAAGCGTTTGCCGACAGCGACGTCGAAGCTTCCCAAAGCGCGATTATTGATGATTTAAGCGCTGAAGAAGGCGCGGATCTGAGCGACATCATTCAGGAAGACAAAAATGACGATATCATTGCCGAAGAGCGACGGAATATTGAGAAAAACGAAGAGCTCGCGGCAGCTTTCGATATGTTTGATCTGGACTTTATGATGGACGACGCCAATACAAATGCACAAGATCCGGAAACCGTCGAAGCAGAAACTGATGATGACATGACCATCGGGGAAAGCGACGATTCAGAAGAATAAATTTTGACAATTGAATGTTGACATCAATGATTCTCGGCAATCCTTTTTCGGATTGCCGATTTTTTAAATATCGGCCTTGACAAAATAAATAGTATTTTGTTATACTCTTCAAGTATGCGCTCGCATGATTATTTTATTGCGTAAGGA
>CACZTE010000142.1 GCA_902784045.1 uncultured Eubacterium sp.
AATATTGGGCGCTAGATTATTGACATATCACAATTTATATTTTACACTTAACCTAATGGAAAAAATTCGTGAGGCAATCCGAAGAGATGCACTGCTGGAACTTCGTCAGGATGTTTTCCAAAAATACGGCATATAAAGACAAGGAGATGGATTCATATGCAAAATTTATTTTCTCAACAGGGTTTGATGAGCTTTTTACCGCTGATTGTCATCGTTGCGGCGATGTATTTCCTGCTGATCAGACCGCAAAGCAAACAGCGAAAAAAAATCGAAGAACAACGCAATAACATGAAAATCGGCGATGAAGTCGTCACTGCCGGCGGTTTTTACGGTATCATTTCCGCGATTGATGACGAAAATGTCGTTTTGGAAATGCTTCCCGATTTCCATAAATTGATGATTCGTAAGGCTTCCATAGTTCAAGTAGTAACACCGGCTGAAGAAGCGAAGGATAATATTGATGACGATGATGACGCGCCGGAAGTTGAAACCGTTGAAGCGGAACCCGTCGAATCCTCCGAAGCAGAGGACGCGAAAGCCGAAACTGTTGAAGCAAAAGAAGTTTAAAGCGACCAGCATTATCAGTTAAAACATAAAGGAGAATCGTTATGAAACACATTCAGATCATCAAAAAAGGAAATCTTTCTAACACAAAAAACAAAGGCTGCGGCGAATGCCAAACTTCTTGCCAATCCGCGTGCAAAACATCTTGCACCGTCGGCAATCAGAAGTGCCAACAAAAATAATTGAACTATATTCAAGATTCGGACAGGATGATCTCCTGTCCGCTTTTTTATGTTTTTCGAGCTTGTCACGTGCAGTCAATATGTCTGCGCTCACGGAAGGAAACCAAATGATTCATAAATACTATTTAAACGGACTTTACATTGTGTTAGATGTCGCCAGCGGAACGGTTCTGACGGTCGATGAGATGACCTACGATGTGCTGGACGACTACAAAACCCTCAATAAAACAGAAATCGTGGACAAATGGGCTTATAAATATCATAAAAGCGATATTGAAGATTGTTTTGATGAAATTAAAACCCTTGAGGATGAAAACCTGCTTTTTACCAAAGACGATTACGATCCGGAATTTTATCAAAACCATAACCTTATTAAAGCGATGTGCCTTCATGTGGCGCATGACTGTAATTTGAAATGCGAATACTGCTTTGCCTCTCAGGGGGATTTTAATGGTGAAAAACTGTTGATGCCTTTGGAAGTGGGTAAAAAAGCATTGGATTTTCTCGTCGCAGCTTCAGGTCCCCGGGTTAATTTGGAGGTGGACTTTTTCGGCGGAGAACCGTTGATGAATTATGATGTTGTCAAAGCGCTGGTCGCATACGGGAGAGAACTTGAAAAAAAATACCACAAAAAATTCAACTTCACAACAACCACCAACGCTGTTTTGCTTGATGATGAAAAAATAGATTGGCTTGATAACAATATGGGAAATATTGTTTTGAGCCTTGACGGACGAAAAGAGATTAACGACCGTGTACGCAAAACAGTCAACGATAAAGGATCTTTTGACACGATTTTGCCGTCGGTTAAAAAAATGGCTTCTCGCCGCATGCGCGAAGGAAAAGATTATTATGTGCGGGGAACTTATACCAAATACAATTTGGATTTTACAGAAGACGTAAAATTTTTGGCGAAGCAGGGTTTTGACAGCATTTCCGTTGAACCCGTTGTCACCGAACCCGAGATGCCTTATGCCATCTTAGATGATGACGTCGAGGCAATCAAAGCCGAATATGACAAACTTGCTTTGAATTATTTAAATCGAAAAGCCGACGGCCTCGACTATAACTTTTTCCATTTTAATATTGATTTTGACGGTGGCCCTTGTGTATATAAACGTCTTTCGGGATGCGGAGCGGGACGAGATTATATCGCCGTTACGCCTGAAGGAGATATTTATCCCTGCCATCAATTTGTGGGAAATGATGAATTTAAAATGGGAGACGTGTTTGACGGTATCGATAAGCCGGAAATACGCGATGAATTCGCAAAAGCCAATATGCTTAAAAAAGAAGATTGCAGCACTTGCTGGTGTCGGTATTATTGCGGAGGCGGCTGCCATGCCAATGCGTACAATTTTAATAAAACTGTTATGGAACCTTATCATACAGCCTGCGAAATTGAGCGCAGACGGGTAGAAAACGCCATTATGATTCATATCGTTGAGGGACAAAACGGTAAATAAACCATTGATTTCTTAAATCTTTTTGTATGAAAATGTTTTATTCATTTTTTGAAAACGAAACATTGTTGAAATTATCTTGCTGAAGTATTATGATAGCAGCTAATCAAAAATGAGCGAACTTGATGATTTTTGATGATTAATGGCGAAAGCTGAAAGGAGTGAAACTATGACACCAAGAATTGTTATAGAACATTCGCGCTCGAAAGTCGGATACGAAAAGGACAAGGACGTTTTAAATGTCATTGCCGCTCGTATGATTGATCGAGATTATCCTATTACCGAAATCGCAAAGATCACGGGATTATCCATCGAGCAAGTCGAAAGACTCAAATAATTTTGCGGATAAATCATTTTTACTATCTTTTTATTAAACATTGAGATTAATCGAAGCGCCGGGGTTATGATGATTCCGGCGTTTTTTTAGATTAAAAGCTACTGATGATGTATCGGGCGCTGTTTTTATCAAAATCGCCCTTTTGTACGGTTGAGAAGCATTCAAAACTTGACATCAAATTTGAAGTTTTCTATAATTGAGAACAACCCGGGTCTGTGGTTGAAAATCGATGCCAGTCGCAGGCAAAACGATCCACGTAAGTTTTTTCAAAAGGGAAAAAGCGATCATGG
>CACZTE010000143.1 GCA_902784045.1 uncultured Eubacterium sp.
TTGTAATGCCAGGTTAAAAAGCTTCCGTCTTCATTCATAGGGATACTGGCATGGAAAAGCAGATTATCGTTATATACCAGATACATACTGCCTTTTGCGTACATAAAACGGATGTGACGCTGCAGTTTTTCACTGTTTTTGAAGGAATAGATCAGCTTGTCAAGGACATTTTGCTCTTCGGCGGTAAGCTTGGCCGGATGCTTGGGATCGATTGTGGGGAAGGTGGTGGTGTTGAGTTTGTATTCAATGCCATCGACGACAACCGTTCCTTTTTCTAAATCGAGAGTGCGCAGGAGCTGACGATTTTCCATATGGTATTCGGGATGGCGGGCAATAATCGTGTCTTCCACCTTAAATTGGATGATGGAAATGGCTTTGTGCATGCGGGTAATGAGGCGTTTTTCCGCGTCATCAATATTGCTGTCTTCAGTGAGTTTCGGCGCGAAGCCCTTACAGTCGTCGCCGTGTTTATACATATGGTTGGCCAGGGTGGCAAGGGGAAGAAGATTGATGCCGTACCCATTTTCCAAACAATCAAGATTGGCATAGCGTAAAGCGATACGCACCACACAGGCAACGCAGGCGGGATTGCCGGCGGCTGCGCCCATCCAGAGAATATCATGATTGCCCCATTGAAGGTCTAAGGAATGATGATGCATCAGATTTTCCATGACGAGTTGCGGTCCGGGACCACGGTCGAAGATGTCGCCGATGATATGGAGATGATCAGTAGTCAGTTTTTTGATAACCTCGGATATTTCCACAATGAAATGATCGGCACGTCCGTATTCCACCAGACTTTCAATGATGGCGTTATAGTAGTCGCGTTTATTAAAACGGTGTTCGTCCTCTTGAAGCAGCTCTTCCATAATATAGGCAAAATCCTTGGGAAGGGTTTTACGCACCTTTGAGCGCGTATATTTGGAAGCTGAGGCGCGGCACACTTTTACCAAACGATAAATAGTGAGGTAATACCAATTGTCCAGGTATTTGCCCGTTTTTTCTTTTTTAATCAGTTCGAGTTTTTCTTTGGGATAATAGATTAAAGGAACGAGTTCTTCCAAATCCGCCAAAGCGACTGTATTACCGAGTTCTGCCATGACTTTTCTCCGAATAGCGCCGGAGCCATTTTGCATCACGTGATTAAAAGCTTCGTTTTCGCCGTGGATGTCGGTGAGAAAATGCTCCGTGGCTTTGGGCAGATTTAAAATTGCTCGCAAGTCAACCACTTCGCTGACCGCAGACGTAATGGTGGGAAAATCCTGAGAAAGGAGTTCCAAATATTTACTGTTTCTGCGTAATTGCGCTTTCGTAAAGTTTTCCATAAATATATCCTCCTGTAAGGAAATCGAAAAAACCTTTTCATCTATTGTACATTATACCGCGTCTCACTTAAAAGGAAAAGGAAAAATGTGGTTTGCCTAAGAAAATATAACGCCGTTTCCCCATAAATCGACTTGAGCATAAAAGAAAACAACATGTAAAAACGTTGATCAATTATTGAACTTATCAGTGTGAATATCCTTGAAAAGCGAACCCAGATAAGCTAATTGACTTCGATTTCAGCATATGCTATATTTGTTTTGGACTGTTGGCGTCATTAAAGGCTTATCGGGGGATAGGCCGCATGCCGGCAACGGAACAATCAGGCTTTCGGAATCTTTAGCAAGGAGATCAACAGCATGTCCAAGAATCGCACCGTTGAAAATAAAACTGATGTCCGAAACAGTGTCGGTCGCGTCATCTCAGCCTTTATCGCTATCTTTCTTCAGTTCGCGTGGGTTTTTTTGATTGGTTTTTTCTTAGATGATGTCAATCAATATATCGCCATGGGGATTACTGTTCTCAGTTTAATCTTCGCTGTGTACATTTATGGGGAAAGCAAAACGTCGGCGATGAAAACGCCTTGGATTATCTTGATTCTGGTTATACCGGTTGCCGGAATAATCTTTTATCTCTTTGTCGGACTCAATGGCACCACCAAACGCATGCGAGCCCGTTATCGCGCAATGGACGATCAAATCATGCCGCTTCTGCCAGAAGATGCGGCTGTTCGTGAAAATTTAAAAGCGGATTTGCCGCAGTTTGCCGGGCTCTCCTGTTATCTCAGTATGTATGTGCGCTATCCGCTGTATCGTAATACCACTGTGCGCTATTTTCGCGACGCGAAAGAGGGCATAGATGCGCAAATCGCTGATATTTCCACTGCTAAGCACTTTGTTTTTATGGAGTATCACGCAATTGAAGATGCTGAAACCTGGCACATCATCCGAGATGTCCTGGTGGAACGGGCGGCGGCCGGTGTGGAGGTTCGTTTGTTTTACGACGATATGGGAAGTATCGGTTTTATCAACACTGATTTTATAGAGCGCACGGAAAAGCTCGGCATCCATTGTCGGGTTTTCAATCCTGTTGTGCCCTTTCTCAACTTGTTTCTCAACAATCGGGATCACAGAAAAATCACGGTAATTGATGGCAAAATCGGATACACCGGTGGATATAATCTGGCCAACGAATATGTCAATCTTACTCATCCCTATGGCTATTGGAAGGATACGGGCGTACGGCTGGAAGGTGAGGCTGTTAAAAGCTTGACGGCGATGTTTCTCGAAATGTGGAACGCTATGCCCAAGGCCAAACAAGAAGATTTTGACTTTTCATCATATTTACCCGATGCTTCCGCACCCGCCAAGACTGAGGGATACGTTCAGCCATATGCCGACAATCCTACGGACAAACTACGGGTCGGTGAGGATGTGTATCTCAGCATGATTGCTGCCGCGCGGGAACGAATTTGGATTATGACACCCTATCTTATCATTACTGATGAGATGAATCGTGAGCTCGGTATGGCGGCAAGACGCGGCGTGGATGTTCGTATTATTACCCCGGGTATTCCGGATAAAAAACTCATTTATGCCGTGACGCGCTCTTATTATCCAGGACTTGTCAATCAAGGTGTTAAGATTTTTGAATTTACTCCCGGATTCTGTCACGCTAAAATGTGTCTAGTCGATGATGATATCGCGGCTTGCGGAACCATCAATTTTGACTATCGAAGCCTCTACCATCATTTTGAAAACGGCTGTTTGATTTATGGTATGTCCGCCGTTGGCGATATTCGAAATGATTTTAAAGCGACTTTTAAAGAATGTCGCGAAGTTACCGGTAATTACGCCACTCGAGGCAGATTCTTAACACGATTTTGGTTATGTTTGTTGAGATTGATTTCAGGTTTGCTCTAAGGTCAAATAAAAAAA
>CACZTE010000144.1 GCA_902784045.1 uncultured Eubacterium sp.
CGATTGAAGATTTTGAGGTCGATAAATACTTCGAAGAGTACGATTCCGCGGTGAACGGCGAAAAGGATAAAACCTTTCTTGGAAAATTTTTCCTTGGCGCGATAACGCATAAAGGGATGATCATTCAAGAGATTTCCCGATCGGGCAATCCGATTGCGGGCGTTGCGGAAGAAATGTAAAGGAGGCGCTGTCATGAATAGTTTTCAGAGATTCAAAAAGATTTTGGCCGGTTGCCTGATGTTTCTTAGCGGTGTCGTCTTTTTTCTGTATCCGGATAATGCTTATATCATAGTTGCCATCATTCTGGCGGTCGCGCTCGTGATTAAAGGAATTCAGGATATTTACTTTTATTTTTCCTACGCGAGGTATATGGTTGGCGGTAAAATGATTCTGTTTCAAGGGGTCATTTTACTTGATTTTGCCATACTGGCAGGCTCCCTGACCCATCTTCCCCAACCCATGGTGTTGGTGTATTTGATCATTGCCCATCTCTTTTCGGGTGTTGTCGAGGTGCTTCGCGCCTTGGAAGCAAAAAATGAGGTCAACGGTCCATGGAAACTCAAATTCTGCCATGGCATCATCGATTTACTGCTTGGCCTGATTTGTCTCGTGATGATCTGGCATCCCACTATCCCGGTCATCGTATTTAGTATAGGTCTGATGTACTCGGGCGTGATGCGGGTTATCGAAGCATTCCAAAAAACGACATTTATCCTGATCAAATAAAGGAGATGCGCGGCGATTAAGAAAAAAATCGCACTGTTAAAGCAAGTGCATCAAAAGCAAAATGGCGGAAAGGTTGATAGTCGCAAGTTTGATGAGAAGGATGAACCCGGAAGCTGTCCTGTCTGACATCTCCGATCAGTTTTTTTGTGCGGAAACCTTATTCATTGCGTCTTCAAAATAACATGGTCATTTTGTATATAAGAACTTAGAAGGTGTTCTGATTTGTATCATTAATGGCTTAAATATCTATCGTTTTTCCGCAGATGATACATTATTCATCGCATGATGAACAATCGGCACAAATGCCGTGTCTGCGATATATTTGACCATAAAAATTGGCCGCGCCATCACCACCCAAAGTATGTATTGGATGGTGATGGCGCCTTTTTTTCATTGCGTTCTTTGTCATTGAATCCCGTTTTATATCAAGCGTTTTTCGGTTATGTCTGCAAAAAGGCAAAGCGTTTTTCCGCCCAAACAAACAGCGCCGGCACCCCGCCGAAGGTGAGAAAAGCGAGAATACTCATGAGGATAAAATAATATGCCATTCCGGGAATCGCGCCTTTAAGCAGATGAATCATCAGATAGCCCGCGCCGGCGACGATCAATCCTGAAAGCACACGCAAAACTTTGACTTTGACACTGACCTCGATGGAAAAGCCAATTTTCCGCCGCTCCAGCAGGCGCCCCGCCATAAAGCCGATGAGGCCGCCGGCGGCCTTAAAATAATCCTCGATCATGATGGCGGGATCGGCTAAAAGCACGCCATCTCGCATATCGTAAGGATAGGGCTTGATCAGCACGAAAACAGAAACGGCAATCAGCAAGACCGCGATTCCGGCGCAAAGGGCAATGTCCTTATCCGGATGCGCGTCCAGAAAAGCGTAAACACGGTCGCAGACAATCACGGCGCCCCAGCCGATGATCAGGGCCAGCGCCACATCGGTTAACGTGTGGGCGCCTAAATAATTTCGGGAAAAAGCGATAAGCAGGGATAAAATAATTGCAGTGACAAGCGGCCAGACCCACCGTCTGTAGGTATAGCCCAACGCGCCGTAGGTGGCCGTTGAGGTGGCGGTGTGGCCGCTTGGCATGCTGTAACCGGTGGCGGTGGTTTTGGCCAGCGGTTCAAGATGGAGCTTGTCGCTGAGGATCCAGGGACGGTACACGCAAAAAATGGTTTTGCATATTTCGTTGACGACAGAGGCACTGATAAATGAGCAAAACACGTAAGCGCCGAACCGCTTGTTATAGATCCAGTAGAGAAGAGGAGGAATTAAAATCAGGAAAGCGCCTGAGAAATTTTCTGAAATGAACAGAAAAAAATAAGTGAGCGCGGGAGGCGCCGCTTCTCTGAAATTTTGCAGAGCCAAAAGATAATTGATATTAAATTCAAGCATTGTTTTAACCTTTCATTTGAAGAATGGGTATTGGTCTGTTGATATCATTTTATGATTTAAACGCAAACAGCAATCAAATGGTATAGCGATTTTTTAATTATAATATATAAGTGTCCGAATTGGCTATTGTTCAAGCGGCGTGTCATAGGATTTTTTGAGATAATTTTATTGACGTCAGCGTGATTTAAACGAATTATCGACGGCGTATCGCGGGATAGATGGAAAAGAGAAAAATGGACAGTCTAAGATGAGAATCGGTGATGTGTTTGCTGTGATAACATACGAAAAAAGCCCCGAATGGGACGGGGCTTTCGGCTGGCCGCTTAAGACCAGATTGGTTCGTCGGATTTGAGCTTTTTATCAAAATAACGATAGGCCGTGTAACCGAGCAGTACAGCGGTGCCGGAAAGCAGTAATCCGAGTCCAAATGATTTTCCGAACATATCAAAACCTCCTTGAAACGTGATTTTTATTTGACGAATATTATCAGGCAGAGAATACTCTTTGCAGATAGATGATAATTTCTGTGCAAAAAACTTGTTTTACGGGTAAACAGTAAACCCACTGTCGAAAACTTGTTTTACGAGCAAATAACTAAACTTCTGCCGAAATGATATTCCGAGGAAACGTTGTTGCTACCCGGAAAATTTAGCCTCGGAAACATTGTTGTCACCCGGCGGTTTTTTTATCTACCGAAGGGGAACAAGCTTCCAAAATTGTTGTTGTTATCGGAATTGCTGCTGTTTGACGCGCTGCCTTCCGTCACCTTGACTTTGGTGGATTGTTCTTTGCCGCCGCGTTGATAGGTCAGCGTAATTTCATCTCCGGAATTCAGGCCGTACAGCACGGTTTTCATTTGAAGCATGGTGTTGACTTCGGTGTTGTTGATGGCGGTGATGATGTCGCCTTTTTGGAGGCCGGCCGCCGCCGCAGGCCCGCCGCTTGTCACGCCGGCAATATAAATGCCTTTATCAAAGCTGACTTCCGATTGGGATAAATAATAAGCTTGTTCGGCATCATAGCCGTTCACGCCGATGACGATGGGCTTGAAGCTGCCGGAGGAAATGATTTTATTGATAATCGGTTTGGCGATGTTGATGGGAATGGCAAAACCGATGCCTTCGCCCTGGGAGGCTTTGTAAGTGTTGATGCCCACCACTTCGCCGTTGGCGTTGCACAGGGGACCGCCGCTGTTGCCGGAATTAATGGTCGCGTCGGTTTGAATGAGATTTTCCGCCACGATCTGGTTGTCATTGACAAGGGTACGATTAAGGGCCGATACGATGCCGGAAGTGACGGTGCGCTGATATTCCAGGCTCAACGGATTGCCGATGGCGATGGCCGTCTGACCGACTTTGACTTGATCAGAATCACCGAGGCTGACAGCGGAAAGACCGCTGGCGTCAATTTTGATAACCGCCAGATCAATGCTGGTGTCTTCATAAATCACTTTGGCGGTGTAGGTTTTTTCATCGTTGGTCTGCACCTTGATATCACCGGTGGAACCATCAATGACGTGGGCGTTGGTCACGATGTAACCGTCGGTGGTGACGATGAAACCGGATCCCATCGCGGTGCCCTCGGTATTGCCGTAGGCAGTTTGTTGCTGAACATTGGTGGTGATGCCGACCACCGAATCGGGAACCACCTGGGCCACAGCTTCAACCGCGGTGGAGGCTTCGCTGTTGTTCACGACGACTTTTTGTCCCCCGACCGTCTGTTTGGTATTATTTTTGTTAAGCGCGCCCGTAAAGTAGAGCGTTCCCAAAATGAGCGCCGCTACCACAATGCCGCCGATGACCGCGCCGATTAAAGACGATATAATCACGGTATTTCCGCCTTTTTTTGGGGAACCAAAACTATTGTCATTGTTCATTGTATCACCTCTTACTCTGTTAATGTGTTGATTTGGGAGTCGGATACTAAAATTTGTAGACTTCGGTTCGCGCGGCTCTCGGCGCGACGGACAGCGCGGTGTCTTTGCCAATCCGGATACCTTCAGCGGTCAGCGCGGCTTTGGCGGTGTTGTAAGCCAATTCGGGAAAATTGTTCTCATGGCTTAAATGAGCCAAAATGACAGTGGTCGTGCCGCTTTCCACCAAATCCACGGCGGTTTTTCCGGCGGTTTTGTTGGAGAGATGTCCGAGATCGCCGGCGATGCGCCGTTTTAACGGATAGGGATAAGGCCCGGTTTGAAGCATATCCAGATCATGGTTGGATTCCAGAACCACCAAAGGCTTGCCGGACAAGGCGCGCATCATGGCGGATGTCGGGGTGCCGGTATCGGTGGCGATGCCCATGGACGTCAGTCCGTCTGAAAGCGTGAAACCGACGGGCTCGACAGCGTCGTGGGAAATGGCAAAACTGCTGATCAATAAATCATCAATATCAAAGGACTTGCCGGTCTCAAAAACACGTTTTTGATCATCGGAAAGCTTACCCAGATCCGCGGTCATGGCCTGCCATGTGCCCGCGTTGGCGTAAACCGGCAGTTTAAAACGCCTGGCTAATACGCCCACGCCGTGAATGTGATCCCGATGCTCGTGGGTGACCAAAATACCCGAGAGATCTCGCGGATCGATGCCGGCACCGGCCAAGGCTTTTTGAATGCGGATGCCGCTTAAGCCCGCGTCGATGAGCAAAGTGGTTTTTCCGGAAGATGCCACCAGACAGTTACCGGAACTGCCACTGAAGAGGCTACAAAATTTCATATGTTCTCCTGTTGAATGTATGGTATATCCCGAGACTTAAAATAATCCTTAAGCGGGGAATGGCTTAAGGGTGGGCTAAGTTTGGGGCTTTTGATAGGCGCAAGACACGCTTTTTCGGATGAGCCAGGCTGTTCGTATCTGATGCAAATTAAGAAGATAACCGTCGCGCCAACGTGAATCAGCCGTTATCATGATTGCGCAAGCACAACGCAATTATTCAAAAACTTACGAATTGAGCGATAAGCTTTTGACGGCTGTACGCGCGTTTGTGTCAGTATAG
>CACZTE010000145.1 GCA_902784045.1 uncultured Eubacterium sp.
CGGCCCGACATAGGCTGAAACAACATCCGGATTCCCTATAAAAAGATGTAGGTTCAAAAATAGAGTGGTAACGCACACTTCAGGATATAATTATTATAGCGGTATTTAAAACGAATGAAAAGGATAAAAATTTGCCGGCAATGTGAACGACAGAGCACGTTAGATTGTGTTTGAATATCTTGAGGAAATCAAATCAGACTTATTTTCAGATGATTGGACACGCCGCTGGAATCAATTGAAAGCCGTCAAAATGTGAAAAGCCTTGGCGATATTGTCCACCGGAAACAGCTGAATATTTTCCGGCTCTTTTTTCGGCATATTGCCCTTCGGTAAAATGCATTTTTTAAATCCGAGTTTTTTCCCTTCAGAAAGCCGTCTGTCAGCGTTTTGAACCGTACGCACTTCTCCGGTGAGGCCCACCTCGCCAAAGAGCATGAGATCTTTTGCGATTTCAAAGTCCTTAAAACTTGAGAAAAGCACCGCCGCTACAGCCAGATCGACGGCAGGCTCATCAATTTTCATGCCGCCGATGACATTGACATAAGCGTCCGCTTTTTGCATATCAATTCCAAGGCGTTTTTCCATGATGGCAATCAAGAGAACAACGCGGTTATAATCAAGCCCCTTGGCCATCCGTCTTGGATTGGAAAATCCCGACGGCGTGACCAGTCCCTGAAGCTCGATTAGAAGCGGACGGCTGCCCTCCATGCAAGGAACCACAGCGGAGCCGCAGGTGTTTTCCGGGCGGGACAAAAGCATCATTTTAGATGGGTTTTTGACCGATGCGAGGCCTTGCCCGGTCATTTCAAAAATCCCCAGCTCATTGGTCGAACCGAAACGGTTTTTCACGGCGCGAAGCATGCGGTAGCTTTGGTATTTCTCGCCTTCAAAATAGAGCACCGTATCCACCATATGTTCCAAAATCCGAGGTCCTGCAAGGCTACCTTCTTTGGTAACATGGCCAACAAAAACCATGGAAATGCCGTCTTTTTTTGCAATCTGGATGAGAGAATTGGCGTTTTCCCTAATCTGAGACACGCTTCCGGGAGCGGAGGTGATTTCCGGACTGTACATCGTCTGAATGGAATCTATAATCACAAGATCCGGCGACATCTCTATGATTGTCTCTCTGATATACGGAACGTTGATTTCCGAAAGGAAAAGCACATGATCTGACATCACATGCATACGCACGGCGCGCATTTTAAGCTGTTGCTCCGATTCTTCGCCGGAAATATAAAGAACCTTTTGGCCTTGACTGCCCATGGCTTCGGCCAATTGCAAAAGAATCGTCGATTTGCCGATGCCGGGATCACCGCCCAAAAGGACAACACCGCCGGGCACCAGTCCGCCTCCGAGGACTCG
Organism: uncultured Eubacterium sp.; assembly: GCA_902784045.1. Classification (GTDB taxonomy): domain Bacteria; phylum Bacillota; class Clostridia; order Eubacteriales; family Eubacteriaceae; genus RUG12931. Next base: position 1,366 of record CACZTE010000145.1, read on the forward strand.
GGAGAGTTCTTCGTTGCCAACCGGATAGCGTTTGATCTGTTCATCGTCAATCTCCGCGAGACGTTTTGGTTTGTTAAAGACACCGCGTTCTCTTGAAGGAAGAGCCTTGCTCCTGTTTTTCGGCATTTCTAGTTCTTCAACCATCGTATTCCATTCGCCGCATTCAGCGCATTTCCCCAACCATTTGGGAGAAACATAGCCGCAATTTTGACAAACGTAACGTTTTTTTATCTTTGCCAAGGCTCTCTCCTTTCCAATCAATGCTGCGCCAAGCCGCAATCTTCATAGTCGTCGTTTTTCCGACTCCTTAACGCGCGGTAAATTTCAAACTTCTCTGCGGATACTTTTAACATTCAATATATTTATATTTTAAACCCGTTTTATCCAAAACGAAAGTTTTTTTGAATAATATGTTATGCCAATTAGTCTTATGCTCAACGGCAAAAATTATCCAATTTAAAGATCAAGAGCCATATCGCCGTCTTTAATCCAGCCGACTTTATAACAAAGCAGGTAAATCACATAGGTCACAACAGCGGGTAAAACGATTTGCAAAAGCCCGATATTCGCGGCGATGAGCATCGCAGAATCTCCCGCTTGGCCCATAGCCATGGCTGTTCCGATTTGTCCCACCAGACCGCAAGTACCCATACCGGCGGCAACCGCCGTATTTTTGGCCTGGAAAATTGTTGTCGCGAGAGGGCCTAAAATGGCTGAGGCGACAGTCGGCGGAATCCAGATCTTCCAGTTTTTGATAATGTTGGGAATTTGAATCATCGATGTACCGAGTCCTTGTGCCGCAAGGCCGCCAACACCGTTATCTTTAAATGACGCAACAGCAAATCCGATCATTTGACAACAGCATCCGACGGTGGCAGCGCCGGCGGCAAGACCGGTCAAATTGAGCATAATGCACAGCGCGGCGCTGGAAATCGGCAAAGTCAGTACAATCCCCACAACCACGGCAATGACAATCCCCATAATAATCGGCTGTTGTTCCGTTGCCCACATAATGACCTGTCCAAGGGCCGTCATAAAGGAACCGATCGGCGGTCCGATTAACGTGGCGATCCCCGCGCCGACCATCACTGTGACAAATGGTGTCAGCAAAATATCGATCTTGGTTTCTCCGGAAACCATTTTACCGCATTCCGTCGCGATCAAAGCGGCAATGAGCGCGCCGGCGGGTCCGCCTAAGGTGTTGCCGATATAGCCGCCGACCGTCACGGAAAACATGACGAGAAACGGCGCTTCCAAAGCGTATGCCACCGCGACAGCAATGGCAGGTCCCGTCATGGCCTGACAAGCCGGCCACACGGTTTCCGTTAAAAACGTGATTCCTGTCAGCACACCGATTTGATTGATGATACTGCCAATGAGAAGCGTCCCAAACAGACCGAAGGCCATGTATTTGAGCGCGTCAATCAAATACCGTTGAACCGATATCTCAATCTTTTTCTTTTTTAGAAAATCTTTAAAGTTTTCATACTTACGTTCTTTTGCCATGATACTCCTCCAAAAAACAAAAATACAATAACGATTAAAATCTTCACACATAAACAAAAAATACCGAGTGGCCTCGATATTTTCTGCATTATATGTGTAATAAACTTTAATACATTATTGTATCTTAACAAATTTATAACGACAGTATTCTAACACGTCGTACGAAACAATGCAAGCTTTTTTTGCATGCTTTTTAGTGCAAACGCACAAGTCCTTGATAAATCAATCCGGACTCGGGATCGATGGATATCTGTTTGCCGTCGGAGAGAATATCCATGGCTTTGCTAACGTTTTTGATCACTGGAATGCCGTAATCCATGGCGATATGATTGGCGGCGGGATTTTCGCCGGATTGCGTGATGATGACGGCAGCGGCCTTGTCCAAAACCGTCATAATATTGCTGGTCACAGTATTCGTCACCAGAATATCACCTTCCTGGAATTTAGAAAGATCACCGGTTGAAAGCCGCACGATACCGGACAAAGGTTTTCCCCCGCCGACACCGACGCCGGAAAGAAGAGCGTTGCCGACAATATGAACTTTAATCAAATTGGTATCGCCTTGAATACCCAAAGGCACGCCGGCCGCGAAAACAATAAGGTCTCCGGTTTTGAGAACATCGGCAGAGGCAACGATATTGACAATATCCATCACCATTTCGTCCGCGTCGTCAAAATCTTCGTGATGCATGCCATAGACACCCCAATTCAGACAAACGCGGCGCACAGTGGCATAGCTGTTGCTTACACAGAAGATCGGGCATTCCGGACGATATTTGGAAAGCATTCTCGGTGTATACCCCGATACCGTTCCGGAAATGATGGCCTTGGCGTTTAAGTTTTCCGCCAATTGGACCACGCTTTCACCGACGGCATTGGTAATGGTCATCTCTCCGTATTCGGGTTTGATCCGTTCGCGATACTCTTCGGAGGTTTCGATTTTAATGGCGATGTTAGCCATTGTTTTGACAGCTTCAACGGGATAATCTCCGGCAGCGGTTTCGCCGGAAAGCATGACGGCGTCGGTCCCGTCAAAAACCGCGTTGGCGACATCGCCGACCTCGGCACGGGTCGGTCTGGGATTGCGTATCATCGAATCGAGCATTTGTGTCGCGGTGATAACCGGTTTTCCCAAGACATTGCATTTTTTGATAATGCTTTTTTGAACCAATGGAACGTCTTCCGCCGGAATCTCAACACCGAGATCGCCCCGAGCCACCATAATACCGTCGGAAACAGCCAGAATTTTGTCGATGTTTTCCACACCTTCCCGATTTTCGATTTTGGAGATAATGTGAATATCCGATCCGGCGTTGTTATCTAAAACTTTGCGAATAGCGATGACGTCCTGGGGCTTTCTGATAAATGACGCCGCCACATAATCAACGCCGTGCTTAATGCCGAAAATAAGATCCGCTTCATCTTTTTTGGTCAGTCCCGGCAAATTGGTGGAAACGCCGGGAACATTAATGCTTTTTTTCGAACCGATCATACCGCCGTTGATGACGCTGCAGTTGATTTCTGTGCCTTGGATGGTTTCCACCGTAAGGCCGATTAACCCATCATCAATCAATATCATGTCCCCTTCAGACAAATCGCCGGGCAGCCCTTCATAGCTGATAGAAATTCTTGAAGCGTCTCCAACGATGCTTTCCGTCGTGAGGGTGAGCTTGTCGCCTTCATGAACCTCCACTTTTCCGCCTTCGACGTCGCCGGTTCGGATTTCCGGACCTTTGGTATCAAGCATGATGGCCAGCGGCATTTCGGTTTCTTTCCGTACCTGTTTAATCCGTTTGATTCGACCGGCATGCTCTTCGTGGCTTCCGTGGGAAAAGTTGAGTCTGGCAACATTCATTCCGCCGTCCAAAAGTCCTTCGATGACGCCCGGGCGATCGGTGGCGGGGCCCATGGTGCAAACAATTTTCGTCTTTTTAAAATACATCACTTTCCTCCTTATAACTGATGTATATAAAAAGCCGACAATACGCAGCATTAAAATAAAACGTGGATGATACTCAAAAACTCAAAACAATTTTTATTTTAATCTCTTCCGAACGCGGAAGTTTGCGATTGTCGGCTTGATAGACATCTGAATTTTTTAGGCTGATGACTGGGTAGGTTAAATAGCTAAAACCTGAGAAATCTGATACATTTTTTCGTTAAACTTTTTGGGTCTGTTGAGTGCTTCTTCGAGTTCAACTGCGATGTATTTTCCGTCAACTCGGCATATGACCACGCCGGTATTGCCCTGAACCAGATTTTCAACGGCATAATAACCCATATTGCTGGCAAGGTTACGGTCAAAATGAGACGGAGCGCCGCCACGTTGAATATAACCTAAGTTGGTTCCCTTGGTGCTGACGCCGGTCAGTTCTTCGATTCTTTTGCAATAATCGCGATAACCGCCGCAGCCTTCGGCGAGCATGACAATACTGTGCAGTTTGCCGCGGTCTTTTCCGATTAAAAGCCCCTCGCAGATCTTTTCCAAATCAGTGGGTTTTTCGGGGATAATCATCGCTTCCGCGCCGACGGAAAATCCGGCATATAAGGCGATATCACCGCAGGTTCGTCCCATAACCTGAACCACGTTGATGCGGTTGTGGGAAAAAGTAGTATCTCTGATTTTGCCGATGGCCTCAATGGCCGTTGAGACCGCCGTATCAAAGCCGACGGTATAATCGGAAGCGCCGAAATCATTATCGATGGTTCCGGGAATACCGATAATCTCCACGCCGAGGCGTTTTAAACACAACGCACCGTTTAGGCTGCCGTCACCGCCAATGACGACAAGCGCTTCGATTTTATATTCCTTTAAAATCTCCGCGGCCCGGCGCTGTCCCGCTTCCGTCGGGAAAAAATCGCTTCGGGACGTTCTTAAAATCGTACCGCCTTTATCCAAAATATCCGCGACGGAATAGACATTCATCGGGGTAAAATCTTTGTCTAAAAGACCCGCGTATCCGCGATTGATACCGTATACCTCGATCTTGTGATATAAAGCGGTTCGAACGACAGCGCGGATAGCCGCGTTCATTCCCGGGGCATCACCCCCGCTGGTTAATATTCCGATTCTCTTCATCGTGTTTTTACCTTATCCTGACCCAGGATTCCTTTCAACTGTATTAAGAGCTCATTATTGATTGTCACCCATAAATCGCGACCTGAGCTGTATCTCTGTTTTTCTTTTTCAAAATAAATGACAACAGGTGTTTGTCCTGGCGATTGTTTAAGAACAGGTTTAATGCGTCCGAGCAAATGTCTTTTGGACTTATCGGCAAAGCATAAAACCAGAGAGCGAACATTGTCATGTGATTTGACATACGCTGTCTTTTCCTCACGGACTTTTCCGGGACCCGACTTGGAAAGCATGCTCATTTGTCCGTAACCGCCGGTCTTAAGCGCTTCCATTAAGACCATTCCATCGGCAAGCACCGATACGTTCATCTGTTCATTATAATTGATTCTGCCGCGAATGAAAAGCGGCTTTTCAGATTTAATAAGATTTCTGTACTTTTCGTATACTTTTGGAAACAAAACAATATCCAAATGACCGTATAAATCTTCCAGCGTCACAAAAGCCATCATCGCGCCGCGCTTGGTTTTTGTCATGCGAAGACCTGAAATCAATCCGCCGACGGTGACGATATCCTGATCTTTAATGCCGGATGACGAAAGTTTTTCATAGCTTTCCAGCATACCGCTGTTTAGATTGGTCTTCGCGGAAATCAAATCCCGATATTTGTCAAGGGGATGACCCGAAAGATAAAGCCCGGTGACCTCTTTTTCCATCGTCAGTTTTTCTTCCCGGGTTAAAGGCGGACAAACGGGAAATTCGTCTTTCGGCACCATCTCTGTTCCGCCCAAATCCAAAAGTGAAACTTGTCCCGAAAGCCGTTCTTTCTTTTCGTCTTGAATCCGGTGCATGATAATAGGCGCCCCTTTGATGAGCCTTGCCCGATCGATGCCCAGAAAATCAAAAGCGCCGGCTTTGATTAATCCCTCGACCGCTTTGGTGTTTAAAGCCTTTGAATCCAGGCGCTCGCAAAAATCACGAAAACTTTTGAAATCACCGCCATTTTGGCGCGCCGCTTCAATGGCCTCGGCGGGTTTTTCACCGAGCCCTTTGACAGCGCCGAGGCCGAAGAGAATCGCGCCGTCGGTATCGACGCTGAATTTATACCGACTGCGGCAGACATCCGGCGGTTTGACCGTAATGTCCATTCGCCTGCAATCCTCGATATAACCGGCGATTTTTTGATCACTCCCCATCACGGACGACATGAGCGCCGCCATAAATGCCGCCGGATAATGCACTTTCAGCCAGGCCGTTTGATAGGCGACAAAAGCATATGCCGCCGCGTGGCTTTTATTAAAAGCGTAATTGGCGAAATCCTTCATTTCATCGTAAATCCGCTCAGCAACCTCAATCGGGACACCCTTCGCGACGGCCCCGGGAATAATCACGTTGCCTTTTTCATCCTTTTCGCCATGAATAAAAACGTCGCCCTCGTGTTTCATCACGTCAATCTTTTTTTTGGACATCGCCCGTCGGACCAGATCGGAACGTCCCATTGAAAAACCGGCGAGATCTCTGAAAATCTGCATGACCTGTTCTTGATAAACCATGCAGCCGTAGGTCACTTCCAGAATCGGTTTTAACAAGGGATGGGCGTAGACAATGGTTTCAGGATGATGTTTGCCGGCGATATAACGCGGAATCTGATCCATCGGTCCCGGCCGGTAAAGGGAAATGCCGGCGATGATATCTTCAAAGTTTTCGGGCCTCAGTTCCCGCATAAAGTTGATCATGCCGCTGCTTTCAAGCTGAAACACCCCCAGCGTATCCCCGCGGGAGAGCATGGCGTAGACCGCTTTGTCTTCCAAGTCGGGATGATCGATATCAATGGTCTCTCCGGTGGCGCGCTCGATATTCGAAACGGTATCGCGGATGACGGTTAAGGTGCGAAGTCCCAGAAAATCCATTTTAATGAGGCCGAGATCTTCAAGCTGGGTCATCGGATACTGGGTGATGATGGCGTCATCGTTGCGGTAAAGCGGCACATATTCGGTTAATGGCTGATCGGCGATGACCACGCCGGCGGCGTGAGTTGAGGCGTGTCTGGCCGCGCCTTCGATTTTTCCGGCCATTGTGAGAAGGCGCTCTATTTTGGGATCCTGCGCCATTCGCGCCAGTTCACGATTGTCTTTGACCGCATCCGCGATGGTGATATTTTGACCCGGCCGCATCGGAATCGCTTTAGCCACGCGGTCAACCTCAGCATAGGGCATATCGTAAACCCGGCCGACATCGCGAACCGAAAGTCTGGCCGCCATGGTGCCGAAGGTGATAATTTGCGCCACGCGGTCATAGCCGTATTTTTCGACGACGTAATCTATGACTTTCTGTCTGCGCTCATAGCAGAAATCGCAGTCGATATCCGGCATGGTCACCCGCTCCGGATTTAAAAAGCGCTCGAAAATCAAATTGTATTGTAAGGGATCGAGGGTTGTGATATCGAGAGCATAGGCCACGATGCTGCCCGCGGCGGAGCCGCGCCCCGGTCCGACGGGAATGCCGTGATCTTTGGCGTATTTGATAAAATCCCATACGACAAGAAAATAATCATCAAATCCCATCGTATGAATGATGTTCAGCTCTTTTTCTGTCCGTTTTTTGATTTCCTCGGTGATGACGGGATAGCGTTTTTTGATGCCCTCTTCACACAGATGTCTTAAGAAACCATCGGCGGCGGCAAATCCTTCCGGCAGTTCAAAATGCGGCAGGTGCGCGTTTTCGAGATCAAAAGTGACATGGCAACGCTCTCCGATGGCATAGGCATTTTCGAGGGCTTCAGGACAATCGGGAAATAGCGCCGCCATTTCTTCCGGCGACTTGATGTAAAACTGATCGTTGGGAAAACGCATCCGGTCGGTGTCCGATACGAGGGCGCCGGTTTGAATGCACAAAAGCACATCGTGGGCTTCGGCGTCCTCCTGCGAGACATAATGGCAATCGTTGGTCGCCACCAAAGGAATCCCGAGTTCTTTTGAGAGTATCTTAAGTCCTGCGTTGGTTCTGGCTTCCTGTGGCAGTCTGTGATCCTGCAATTCCAAATAGAAACGGTCTTTTCCGAAAATGTCCGTATACATCAGGCAAAGCCGTCTGGCTTCGTCCATATTGCCGGACATAATCGCTTTGGGAATTTCACCGGCAATACAGGCGGAAAGGCAAATGATACCCTCATGATATTGCCTTAAAAGTTCATGGTCAACTCTGGGTTTGCGGTAAAAGCCGTCAACAAAACCCGCGGAGACAATGCGGCACAAATTGCGGTAGCCTTGATTGGTTTCCGCCAGCAAAATGAGATGACTGCGTTCATTGTCTAAACTTTTATCTTTTTGAAACATGCGCCGCGCCGAGATATATACCTCACACCCGATAATGGGTTTGATTCCCTGTTTGAGGCAGGCCTTATAAAACCCGACGGCGCCGAAAAGCACACCGTGATCGGTAATGGCCAAATGCTTCATTCCCCTTGTTTTGGCCGCCTCCGTCATTTTGTCAAAACGGCAGAATCCGTCAAGGAGACTGTATTCACTGTGGACATGCAAATGGGTAAACCGCGCAGACATCTAAAATCTCCTCCTTTCCGGCTCCGATTGACCATTTTATTGATAATTTATTGTACCATAAGGACAATCCTTTTCTCAAGACAGATAAAACGCGTTGTTGGATTTTATGCCGAAGCAAAGATGTCGCGGGCGTCCTGAAATACCGTCTTAAAAACATCGCGATATCAAAACGCTCACGGGTTTGACCGCGTCGGCAAACAGGCTTTATTTTGTTCGGATTTTTTGATAACAATACGTGACGAGCATTTTGACTGCCCAAGCAAGAGCAATCCCCACAGCGATACCACAGGCGTCAATGGCAATATCGGTCACCATCGGCGACCTGCCGGGGACAAAAAATTGGTGATGTTCATCCGTCACAGCATAAAAAACGCCCAGTACGAGTGAAACGAAAAATACTTTGTTATAGCTTCTTAAGAGCGCGTCGAAGAAACCCGCGTATAAAAAACCCAAAACGGCGTAAGCGATAAAATGCGCGCTTTTTCGTATGAGCCTGATAACTTCCAGGGAATACGGCATCCAGTTTAAAAAATGATAATACACCGCGTCGCTGGACATACTTGACGTGTCGCCGTCCGCCGATGAAGACAGAAAAATAAAGGTCATCCAGCCAATCGACAAAAGGGCAAAAACGCATGCCTGAAGGATTTTCGGGTAACGATTTTTTGAAAGATTGGGTGTTTCAGTTTTCATACAAATCATCCACTTCTGACTATTTTGTGTGCTTTCTATTGAAAAGCGCAAAATATTCCCCTTTTACACAGCTCATGATGCTTCGTGTGCAAAAATTTCCTTAAAAAAAGCTGATGAGAATTCATCTTTTTTGTAACTTTTTGTGACTTTTCTGCTATAATTTATGTGTATTAAAGAAAATGCACTTATTATAATGTTAAATCACGATTGAATTCTTTGGCATTAAAGCTGATGATACTACTTAACGCGTTTGTTAAGTTATCATATTAAGGGCTTTTTATCAAGCAGAAAGGATGATGCGAATGACGGAAACAAAGCGCCGTAATCGTCGACTGGCACTCATTGCTGCAGGAATGATTGCCGCTCTCATTTTAGCCGTATGCTCAACACTATTCAGGGGATATGATATCAGAATTGATGACAAAAGCATCGGCTATACGCAAAACACCAAAGCATTCTCAAGCGCCATTAACGCGCAGAAAAAAACAGTGGCCGATGACCGCAATTTGGACAATATTATCATTGCCAACAAAGTTACGGTTAAACCGGTTCTCCGTTTTGAAGGCTGGACATCCGATGACAAAATCGTTTCCGAGTCACTGAGCAAAGTGACGGATTACGATACCGCCGGCGCCGTGCTTTACGCGGATAATAAGCCGATCGGTTTTTATAAATCTCAAAACGATGCCGGTGACGCCGTCACCAAATTGGTGCTGGCCTCGGCTAATGTTCAAACAAACGATCTTGTTGTCGACTGCGGTTTTGATAATGATTTGAAAATGAAGGACGAAACCTTTAACATCAAAAAGTTGACGCCTTCCACCAATCTGGCATCATCCGTTGTGGGTGTAGCCCAGGCGAATCAAGCCAATGAAGCGACCTCCGAAAAAATCAGTGAAAAGCTGTCAGAGACCGTTTCTAAAATTCCCGTTGAACAGGATTCAGCCGTTAACAAACGCGACACCGCGAAAACCGAACAGGTTTTGGCCGCGACCGGCTCCACCGATCAGCCCTCGACTGCGGAGCAAGCCGAAAACGCCGAAAACGACGACGCGTCTTTAAATCTCACAACCGTGAAGAGCGAATCCGTCGTCGAGCAAGTCCCCTACAGTTTGATTACCCAAGAGGACGCGAACGCGTTTAAAGGCAGCCAGAATGTAGCTCAGCAAGGAGAACCCGGACAAGCAATCCGCAACGAGATTAAGGTCTACAAAGGCGACAAAGTCGTACAATCCACAACGATGAGCTACACTGTCACCAAGGCACCGGTCAATGAAATTGTCAGTGTCGGGACAAAAGCCGCTAACACTAAAACCTCAAAAGACGGAAAAATCCTTCTCCCCTGCAACGGCTATATCTCTTCTTTCGCCAGAGGTTCCGGAGCGCACGGAGACGGTACAGCTGTCGACATTGCCAACAATCACGGGACGCCGATTTACGCTTCCGTATCGGGCACTGTCACAAAATCAGCCGATGAAAACGACGGTTACGGTAACTGCATTATTATCAAATCAGACGAAGACAGTTCAATGACGTTCTTAAGCGCGCATATGTCTTCACTCATCGCAAAAAAAGGCGATCATGTTGACCAAGGACAAGTGATCGGGCTCATGGGTTCCACCGGCGACTCAACCGGAGACCATTGCCATTTTGAAATTCAAATCAACAATGTCCGTCAAAATCTGACAAAATACTTTGATTTGTCGGAAGGAATGAACGTCTAGCATCACAATTGAATAACTACAGGCGAACCGATGTATTCCACGCATCGGTTCGTTTTTTTGTGCTTTTTCGTGATTGATATCATCTCAATGCCGTATTTTACATTTTCTCAAAAAAAATCATAAAAGCATTGACACCGCCTTTTGCATTGCGTAAAATATAATTGCAAATTAACAAGAAAAGAGGAATCATTCATGAAAATCGCAGTCAGATATTTCAGCCGCGGCGGCAATACCAAAAAACTGGCCGACGCCATCGCCGATGCCGTTGGCGTCACCGCCGAAACCACCGATGTGCCTTTAACGGAAGATGTGGATATTTTGTTTTTAGGCAGTTCTGTGTATGCCTTTGGTGTTGATGATCACGTCAAAGATTTTATCGAAGGCATCGATGTGACCATCGGAAAAGTTGTTGGCTTCAGCACCGCCGCCCTTGTCAATTCAACATATCAGCAAGTGGATAAGCTTCTTGAAGCAAAAGGTATTCCCCACGCCAAAGAAGAATTTTATTGCAAAGGCTCTTTCGGCATCATGCATAAAGGACGTCCCAACGCCGAGGATTTGGCCCACGCGGCAACCTTCGCGAAAGAAGTCGCGGAATTTTAAATATCGCCCAACGCCCTTGATGATAACAGCTGATGTTCACGCGGACTTAGCCGATTCACGCTGTTATTGTCGTAATTCACGGTCATGCTTACCAACCGAATATTGATTATCAAAATGATGACAGCCGCGCAATAGATCGAGCACCGCGCAACCAAACATAATGTTAAAAAGCGGCTCACATCACAATAAAGAACGCCTGTTGACAGCCGAAAGCGCTGTCACAGGCGTTCTTTTTATGAACATCAAAGTCAAATGTTGTAACCAAGATTGTTAATGTCATTCAGTTGGAATTTATAATTAATCGCCGAGCTTGAGCACCGCCATAAACGCTTCCTGCGGCACTTCCACAGAGCCGACTTTGCGCATGCGTTTCTTCCCTTCTTTTTGTTTTTCCAGAAGTTTACGCTTTCGGGTGATATCTCCGCCGTAACATTTGGCCAGGACATCTTTGCGCAGGGCGGACAATGTTTCGCGAGCGATGATTTTGTTGCCGATGGCCGCCTGAATCGGAATTTCAAACATTTGTCTGGGAATGCTGCCTTTGAGTTTTTTCGCGATGCTTCTTCCCCGGGTCGCCGCTTTATCGCGGTGAATGATAAAGGATAAGGCGTCAACCATTTCCCCGTTTAAGAGAATATCCAATTTGACCAAATCCGCCGGACGGTATTCTTTCATTTCGTAATCCAGTGAGGCATAACCCCGTGTGCGGGATTTAAGGGCGTCAAAGAAGTCATAGATAATCTCATTTAAGGGAAGCTCATAATGCAGTGAAACCCTGCTCTCTTCGATATAGTCCATATTGATGTATGTGCCGCGGCGTTCCTGACAAAGTTCCATCACGGAACCCAAATATTCGGAGGGCACCATTATCGTCGCGTCAACGATGGGCTCTTCCATTTCTTTGATTTCCGAAGGATCGGGCAGATTGGTGGGATTGTCAACCCAAAGGGTGGTGCCGTCGGTTTTGATGACTTTATAGATGACGCTGGGCGCTGTGGTAACCAGATCGAGTCCCCATTCGCGCTCTAACCGTTCTTGTACGATTTCCATGTGAAGCAGGCCCAAAAAGCCACAGCGAAAGCCGAATCCCAAAGCGACGGATGTCTCGGCTTCATAAAGCAGCGACGCGTCATTGAGCTGCAGTTTGGCCAGGGCTTCTTTCAGGGCTTCGTATTTGGCGCCGTCAGCCGGATAAATCCCGCAATAAACCATCGGAATGACTTTTTTATAGCCGGGCAGCGGCTCGGCGGCCGGTCTGTCCGTTTCGGTAATGGTATCGCCGACGCGGGTATCGCCGACACTTTTGACACCGGCGGTGATATAACCGACATCGCCGGCGGAAAGCGCTTCACCGGGGATGAGGGCATTTTCAAAAAAGCCGACTTCTTCGACAACAAAATCCTTGCCGCCGGCCATCAGCGAGATTTTCATCCCCGCGCGCACTGTGCCGGTGACGACGCGAACCGATGAGATAACGCCTCGGTACGGATCGTAATAAGAGTCGAAAATCAACGCTTTTAAAGGCGCGTTCGGATCGCCGTCAGGCGCCGGCACATTGGCGACAATGTCCTCCAAAACGGCTTCGATGTTGATGTCGGCCTTGGCGGAGATTAAAGGGGCCTCTTCGGCGTCCAGGCCGATAATGTCTTCAATCTCGCGTTTGACCTCATCGGGCCTTGCAGAAATGAGATCGATTTTATTAATGACCGGTAAAATTTCCAGATTGTTGTCCAGGGCCAGATAGACGTTGGCGATGGTCTGGGCTTCGATTCCCTGAGACGCGTCTACGACGAGAACCGCCCCTTCGCAGGCCGCCAGGCTTCGTGAAACCTCATAGGTAAAATCGACGTGGCCAGGGGTATCGATGAGATTTAAGATGTATTCCTCGCCGTCTTTTGCCTGATACAACAGACGGATCGCTTGAAGTTTGATGGTGATGCCGCGTTCTCTTTCGATGTCCATATTATCCAGTAATTGTTCGGACATATCCCGCTTGCTGATGAGACCGGTCTTTTCAATCAGGCGGTCCGCAAGGGTGGATTTGCCATGGTCAATGTGAGCAATAATGGAAAAATTACGCGTGCGTTCTTGTTTGGATAATGGCATTTTGTCTCCTTATTATTATAATACGAGTGAAGCCTCACACGACTAAAGTCGCGTGCTTCCAATAACAGCCTAGCGGCTGTGTCCGC
>CACZTE010000146.1 GCA_902784045.1 uncultured Eubacterium sp.
AATTTTCCGGAGCGGCGGCGTTGTTGATGATTTTGATGAGATGTTGATGGAAGAATGGGCGGAGTTCATTGATGCAGACGAATTTGAAGCGATTTCGGAAGCGGGAGAAGCGTTTGGTGCTACTGTTCATGCCTGGGTTTTCTGTGGCCATTCCTACAATGAAATTAGCGGGATTGCCACAAGGCCTTCTCTCAGCGTGATTAAGGGCGATAAAGAAACAGAAGCACAGGAAGACTCAAAAATCGGTACAAATCAAAAAGATCATTCAGAACAACAATCGGGTAATGGCAAGCCGACATTACGTCTACTTTAAGCTCCAGGGGTTTGAATCGATAGACAAAACTAATCACACAGCGACAAATCCGATTTATCCGGATTTGCTGTTTTCAAGTTGCTTTTGATAATCATCATTGTTCGAAACAAAGATTTATTATGCGAACAATTCACAAACGAAAACGCACAAAGGCATTGAAAGGATAGTGAATGCAAAGACCGATAGATAAAGATGCCCATGCGTAAAAGCGAATAGCAGAAAAAGCCAAAGATAATGAAGACAAGCGCTTTTTAAAAAACCGAAAAAGAATTATTGGAAAATCGACCATAAAAAAGCACCGGATTATTTGATTGATTCGGTGCTTTTGATTTGGATATATTCTATTATTCGCTATATTTGATGATGATTATTCACCTATCATTTTATCGTGTTTTTACAATCGCCAATTATTTTTGTATTATCTTTGATTTTCATTTGACGAGAAAAAGCGGGAAAACCATGCCATGTTGGTATTACGGCGTCGATTATTTTCCGGGAAAAGAATGAATAAAGTCATACGTAATACGGCCAAAAAGATATTATAGCTGTTAACGGGCTTTATGATCTTGCGGAATAATCCATATAATTGCGTTCTTGCATAATACTTTGATAGGCAGGACGCATGATTTTGTCTGTGTTGACCAGTTCTTCAATTCGGTGGGCACTCCATCCGACAATGCGGGCAACAGCAAACATCGGTGTGAAAAGCTCTTTGGGAATACCGAGCATGTTGTAAACAAAACCGCTGAAAAAGTCCACATTGACGCAAACGCCTTTATAGATCTTTCGGTTTTGTGTGATGAGTTCCCGACCTTTGGATTCGACAGTGGTATAAAACTCGTATTCGTCATGAAGGCCTTTTTCCACCGACAGTTTTTCCACAAAAGAGCGGAAAATACGCGCTCTAGGATCGGATAGGGAGTAGATAGCGTGACCCAAACCGTAGATTAGTCCTTTGTGGTCAAAAGCTTCTTTGTTTAATATTTTTTTGAGATAATCGGCAATGGCGTCATCGTCTTTAATGTCTGTGACATGGTCTTTGATGTCAGCCATCATATCAACCACTTTGATATTGGCGCCGCCGTGTTTGGGCCCTTTTAACGATGAGAGCGCAGCGGCAATGACAGAATATGTATCCGAACCGGAAGAAGAGACCAATCTTGTGGTGAAAGTGGAGTTGTTTCCGCCGCCGTGTTCCATGTGCAAAATCAGCGCTAAATCAAGAACGTGGGCTTCAAGTTCAGAGTATTTTTGGTCAGGACGGAGCATTTGTAGAATGTTTTCCGCGGTGGATAATTCTGCTTTAGGACGATGAATATATAAACTTTGATCGTTGAGATAGTGATTATAAGCGTGATAACCGTAGACAGCCAACATCGGAAATTCGCTGATTAAAGCCATACATTGTCTAATGACATTGTCTAAAGAGAGGCTGGACGCGCGGTCATCATAAGAGGCGAGGGTTAGCACAGAGCGTGTCATGGAATTCATGAGATCTTTGGTCGACGCTTTCATGATGACATCACGGGTAAAATTGGTTGGCAGTGAACGAGCCGCGACGAGCATTTCATTGAATTCTGTCTGGGTTTCTTTTGTGGGCAGTTCTCCAAAAAGCAGCAAATAGGCGATCTCCTCAAAGCCGTAGCGTTTGCCTCTGAGGTTTTTGACAAGGTCCGAAATATTGTAACCGCGATACCATAGATTGCCTTCACAGGGTGTTTTGACGCCATCGATCATTTTCGAGCCCTCAACGCGGGAGATAGATGTCAATCCGACGAGAACACCTTTTCCCGTTTTGTCGCGCAGTCCGCGGTTAACGTCATATTCATCAAAATAATGCGATGGAATCGTATCGCTTTTCACGCAAATATCGGCGTATTTATGCGTGAAATCATTAAGCGTTATAGGTTTTTTCATTTGGTTTCCTCCTTAATATCCGGATAAAGCGTAAATAATCTTTCAAAAATGCTTTTTTTGCTGTTTTGGCAAAAAAAGCGATCTCATTTTGTAGATGACATTATCCAGGGATTGATCGAGAATTAGAAATTCATTATTGCAGAGGCCATCGGAGATATCATGTTTTAGTTCTGATTTAATTCTTGAATAAGATTCGAGAATGGGCATCGCGTTGTTGGTCAAGCGAAGTTCAACCCTCCGCATATCATTGGGATCGGGCTGAAGCATGAGATATCCCTTTTTTTTAAGATGATCGACAGATTTTGATACCAGTGCTTTGGAAAGCTCTTGAGATTTTGCGATATCTTTGGGGTTGACAGCTTTGTCGCTTTCAGCAATCAGAGAAAGGATGCGTAACTCTGTTGTGTTTAAACCAGTCTTTTTTGTTATGGGTTTGCAATATTGTTCTGATATTTTATGATATAAACGGCCGGCAAGTAATAGTTTATAAATGGTTTTCATAATCGCTCCAATTTAGTTTACCAATGAACTATTAGCTTTATCATAAATCATTTTTTTCGATTCGTCAATCATTTTTACTTTTGTCTGTAAAAGTGTTATGGTATAAAAGATGGCATAGGATTTTTTAGCTGTTGCCGTTACTCTGTTATTGTTCGCATTTAAATAATAAAAGCTAAGAGGATAAAAATGAACGAAAGATTACGTCAACAAATTGATTTCTTAACTATTTTGGATCGGGAAAAGCAAATCGAGCGAAAAACAAGATTGACAGACGGAAACCGATATGAAAATGACGCGGAACACGCCTGGCATTTGGCGGTATCGGCTTTAATTCTCGCAGAATATGCCAATAATGATATTGATGTTTTTAAAACCGTCAAAATGCTGCTTTTTCACGATGTTGTTGAAATTGAAGCCGGAGACACTTATGCTTATGATACTGAAGGACAAAAGACTCAGGCGGAGCGGGAGCGAAAGGCAGCTGATCATTTGTACAGCATGCTTCCCGATGATCAAGCGCAACACTTTCGTGAGCTTTGGGATGAATTCGATCACGGCAACACACCGGAAGCTCGGTTTGCTAGGGCGCTTGATCGATTTCAACCGACGATGCAAAACGCCGCTCAAGACGGGAATGACTGGAAAGCAAGAGGTGTGCGGCTGTGTCCGATGCTCGCGCGAAATAAAGAAACCGGAAAAGGTTCCCAAATTCTGTGGGATCTAAGCTTAAACGAATGGATTCTTCCCAATGTTCAGGCCGGTAATATCATAGACGATAGAGTGAGTAATGACGATTCTTTTGACTGTTCATCAACACATGATAAAAAATGACGGCCATTATCATCATCTCAATGCAATGAAGAACAAATTGAAGAGTTATGTAGAAAAACAAACAGTTCGTCAATAGCCAATCGAATAGATCTCCCTGGAGATGATCAATAATCTGCTGGTTAAAAGAGAACCAAAAAATCGACCGGTAACAGCCGATTTTTTGGTTGATTTATGATAACAAAGCTTCTTTTCAACGCATTGTTTTAAAGCATATGTTCTCTCAAGAATTCCGGTGAATCAGACGACAGCATTGCCGGAGGAATATCTAAAATCGTTTTGCAGCCAACGTCTCCGTTTTGATTCATACGAAAAGCGGCTCGGGCACAAGCAATGAGGACGGATCCGGTAAATTCCGGGTTGGAATCCAATGTTAATTTGTATTCGATTATATGATTGTGCTCGTTTTGAAGGCCGGTTTTGCCGGAACGAATGACCATGCCGCCATGGGGAAGACCGCTGTGGTCGCGATCCATGGTTTCTTGATCGATGAAGTGAACGGTGGTGTCGTAATCGGCAAAATAATTCGGCATATTTACAATGGCATCTTCAATGGCGTTTTGATCGGCGCCTTCCGCAGCCACAACAAAGCATTCTCTGGTGTGTTTTTGGCGTGTGGTGAGCTCAGGCATTTTGCCTGCGCGAACGGAATCGACGGCTTCCGCTACGGGAATTGTATATTGTCTGGCATCAACAACGCCTTCAATGCGTCTGATGGCGTCGGAGTGGCCCTGACTGACGCCTTTGCCCCAGAAAGTGTAGTCGGCACCGTCGGGTAGGATAGCATTTGCGTAAACACGGTTTAACGAGAACATGCCTGGATCCCATCCGCAGGAAATAATCGCTGTTTTGCCTGCCGATTTAGCCGCCGCGTCAACTGCAGCGAAATGCTTTGGAATATTGGCATGGGTGTCAAAACTGTCGATGACGTTAAAAACACCGGCCCAGCGGGGTGTTTGTTCGGGAAGGTCCGTGGCTGAACCGCCGCATAAGACCAACACATCAATGGCGTCCTTCATTTTTTCAAGGTCGCTTTCATGATAAACATTGACGCCTTCGGAAAGAGGGGAAATTGTTTTGGGATCTCGTCTGGTAAAAATGCCAGCGAGTTTCATGTCGGGTTGTTTCACGACGGCTGCTTCAACACCTTTCCCCAAATTACCATAACCGAAAATTGCGATATTGATTGTCATCTTTATTCTCCTTAAAATTGTATACTTTATTCAGAGGTATTATAGCAAAGAAAAACAGATAATCTCAAGAGTTTCTCAGATTGTACTTAAAAAAAGGCATGATAACAAAAAACTTTTGCGCGGACAGAAGTGCCTGCCGCGCAAAAGCTTAGGTTTGATAAATTGATTTTTAACGGTTATTTGAAAGAAGTTTAATATTTGATTTCGCCGAATTTGGTGACATAGGCAAAGACTTTGGCTGATTTCGCGTCGTCAAAACGCTTGACGTCGGTATTATCAGGCCAACCGCTTAAAAATGTGTTTTGATTCCACTTTTTCAAAATGGCCTTGTCGTTGCTTTTGTCATTTCTGTAGCAGGCAATCAATTTGCCTTTGCTGTCGTATACACCGGCAACAGCGTTGTAATCCAAAACATCTTGGTCATACGTGTTTTCTATGGTTGTTTCCACTTCCGGGATATCATTGGCCGGACTGATTTTGAGCTTGGCTGATGTAACCATCAATGTATTGTTTTCGTATTCTTTAACGGGACTGTAGCTTACAACAGCGGAAATAGAGGCCACTTGGCCGAATTGTTTGATTTTGACAGAACCGCCTTCGCTGGGAATGAGATAAGAAAACAAACCGATGTCTCCGGGTTTCAGGTATTCGGGCGCGAACATGCCTTTGACCTTACCGATGGATTTTTTTTCGGAGTCAAATAATTCAATCGAAACGTCTTTGATTTGAACAGTTTCGTTCCCGTTGTTTTTCATTTCACCGAAAAGCTCTACGCCGAAACGTTCTTCCTTATCCATATAAGTATGATAATCGCTTTGGGTAACCACAACAGCGCTGTCTTTGTCGGCGGAAGTGGAAGCTCCTCCGGATGAACAAGCTGTCAAACAAAAAACGGATAACAGAATAACGGCAATCATAACGCCGTATTTAAATATGTTTTTTGACATAAATCCCTTTCTTTTTAACGTCGTATGACAAGATGAAGTGTTCTCATATTATAATGAGCAGTGCTTAAGCGAAGGTTAAATCTTTTGATAAAAAATTGTATCTCTTGTCACAGAATTTAAAATGATCAAAAATGGGATGTAAATGGATGTATATTTCTAATAATCAGGTAGCAACGGCGTTCGTTTGTTTTTTTGCAAAACAATATGATAATTGATTCTATGTTAATAAAATAAAAGAGTTTTCTTTGAAAAAAATGAATATATTTGTCGCAAAACGTAAAACGCGAAGATTTGAAATCGATATTTTAACTGCCGGAGAATAAAAAAGAATACAATACAGCATAATAAAAATTGACAAATCGGACGCATTTTCTTGCAATAAAGAAAAAAAGAGAAAGGAAAAAATAGCCTCGTTGGATTTTTGAGCGCGTTTTTGATGTTTTGAATAAAGATTGAAAAATCCCGCCATTTGAATTTGCATTTTTTTGAAGAGAAATAAAAAAACTGATATACTATAAATGATAAAAAAGAATAACATATTCAATTAAAAACGGGAGGAATTATGCATTATACTTATCAGCCCAAAGGCGTTTGCGCGCGGAAAATCGATTTTGATATCAGCGACGGTGTTGTCAGCAATGTTCAATTTGTTGGCGGGTGCAACGGAAATTTAAAAGCGATTTCGACGTTGATTGAGGGAATGACCGCCGATGACATCATCGCTAAACTGGCAGGCAACACCTGCGGCAACCGTCCCACTTCTTGTGCCGACCAATTGACCAGGGCTTTGGCGGAGGCCGTTGAATCCGCGTCATAACGTATTGACGGCAGATTATCAGCCTTGACTCAATAAAAAATCAGACGCGATTTCGAAAGAAATATTAAAATGCGCTTGGTGGCTGCAATTAAATTAATGGAACAACCATGGATGTATTTTAATTGCGATTAAATATGTTCGTAATGTGGTCACCGGACATTTTGATCTCAGTTGCATGTCTTTTTTTCTGTAAAATCATCAGCGAAGTTTCAATTTTATATGTGTTGATCATTGTTGTTTTGACCGTTGTGATTTGATTTTATGAAATATGACTTATTTTGGTGCGTC
Source organism: uncultured Eubacterium sp. (assembly GCA_902784045.1). Lineage (GTDB taxonomy): Bacteria > Bacillota > Clostridia > Eubacteriales > Eubacteriaceae > RUG12931. Next base: position 6,805 of record CACZTE010000146.1, read on the forward strand.
GTCATATATCGCGTTAATCGCGTCGGTGTATTGACCGCTTTTGTCATACACAAATAACGGCGAGTCGATTCTGCATTGGGGCTGTCCTTTTTTCATGGCTTCTACTAAAATCAGGTTTGCGGGTTTCCCTTGATAAGGATGAACCGGAAGAATCCGTTTGGGTTCTAATCCCGCGCTTCTCAGGGAAAATGTAACATCCGCAACGCGGTCTGCCCGATGAATCATAAAAAAACGTCCGCGATCTTTAAGGGTTATTTTGGCAAAACGGGCAACATCCTCTAAGGTACAAGTGATTTCATGTTTTGAAACCGCCAGGGTATCTTTTGGATTTGCCATACCTCGTTTGACCGGCATGTACGGCGGATTACAGACAATGGCGTCATAGGACGAGGAATGAAAATAGGCGTTGGGATTTCGCAGATCGCCGCAAATAATATCGATATGGTCTTCAAGCTTGTTGGTTAAAACGGATCGTCTGGCCATGTTTGCCATTTTTGGCTGCAGTTCAATCGCTTTAATATGCTCAACGCTTTTTCGCCCGTAAAGCAGTAATGAGAGAATCCCTGTGCCTGTGCCCAGATCGATCAAGCGGTCTTTGGCGTTGATTTTTTGTGCCGCAAACCAAGCGAGCAACACTGCGTCGATACTGAAACGAAAAGACGTCGGATCCTGTAAAATCACAAGATCACGAAGGCCCAGAGGTTCCAGGCGTTCTCCGGGTTTTTGGTAAGGGGATTTTTTCATCGATAAACTCCTAAAGCAATTGGCGGCGGGCAAGGCAATCGGTATAAAAGCCTTTGGATTAACTTGTGGATATTCTTCATGGCGTATCCTGAGAATATAAAAGTGAGATTTAAGACACCGTGATAATTCTGTTTTTTAACAGTAAAAAACATTAATTTTAATGCGGTTAAAGGCAGCGTTTTACGTCCTGTTGCGTGATAATCAGAAATATAAGTGATAGGACGTAATATTGCGTTTTTTTTGAGTGGCATTGAAACATTTACGCTGCCTTCTCAAAGTGATTGCGGCCTTTCGGAACGCAGTGAATTATAAATGGCCGAAAAATTGAGTCATCTTTTATGTTTAAATTCAGCCTTCAATCTAATTGAGACATCAAAATTGTCTATATTTTAGCATAATGAGGCATAAAAGCGGGCGAAAATCAAGAAAAATAATAAAATGACCTTTTTTATTATTCGCTAATTTGATATAATAATGAAAATTCCATTTTATCTAAATGTATGATGAACAAAACATGGGTGTCGTTTTGTGTCAATGAGACTTAAGAAAGTTGGTGATACCAATGGATAATTTAAATCAGCGTAATGAATCGGATACTATTCGAGAAAAATCAAACGCGCTTAAAGAAATGATTATGCAAAACGCAGATTCATCTGCGACAGGCGGCGGACATCTGCCGCCAGGTCGAAAAAAACGTGGAGAGCGGAAGACAAACGCTATATTTGAAAAGGCGGTTACGCGCTCTCGTATGACTGCCGATGAATATCGCGCGTCGCTGATGGCTGAAGCGGAAGCCAAGGCCAAAGAAG
>CACZTE010000147.1 GCA_902784045.1 uncultured Eubacterium sp.
AGCGGATATTATCTGCGTCATCGCCATGATCTACCTCATTCTCAGAAATAACAGACGGATTGATCAGCAGGCAAGCACCCGCTATTTTACGGCGACGACCATCATCTTTGTTTTGACCATTATCGCCGATTGCATGTGGACCATCATCGACACAGATATTTATGTTCAAAACGAAACGACATTATATGTCAGCAATATCTTTTTGTATACGTGCATGTGCCTGGTGTCTTTTTGTCTGTATCGATACATGCTTGCCGCTGTCAAATATCATCATTATGACGACTCAAGCAACCACAAACGGGCAGCCATTCCCTATATCCTCAGTTTTCTCATCATTCTCACCACACCGTTCACCGGCTGGATGGTCTATCTGAATGAAGATATGAAAGCCCAGCCCGGCATTCTCTTTTTCCCGATCATTGCCATCGCCGCCGGCCATGTGATTTACGCGTCGGTCATCGCCATTAAGCAAAGCCGGAAGGTCGAGTATTATCCCGACCGCAAGTTTTACCGCGTGGTGGCTTTCGCGCCGCTCTTCACGGCGATTGGGGGCATTGTCCAAAGCGTTTTTTGGCAGTGGCCGGTGATGTGCTACGGCCTGGTGGCCACGGCGTTTTTGATTTATGACAACAGACAGGAACACCTGATTTCTCAGGATTCGCTGACAGGGCTCAACAACCGCAATGAGCTTTACCGCGTGCTGGTGAACAAGATGAATCGGGGTAATGACAATCCGATTTATCTGTTCTTCATCGATTTAGATAAATTTAAAAGCATCAACGACCGGTACGGTCACAACGAAGGGGACAGAGCGCTGATCTGCGTGGCCGACGCCCTGAAAGACGCGGTGAAACAAGCCGACGACCGATGCTTTATCTGCCGATACGGCGGAGACGAATTTATCATCGTGACGGAATCCACAGAGGATGCCGAGCAGATTCCCGAATGGGTGGAGGCAAGCCTTCAAAACAAAGTCAGCGAAAATCATTTGAACTATCCGCTGCAGGTCAGCATCGGCAAAGCGGTGCATGACCATGGCGAAATATCCATCGCGGAGTTTATCAAAGCCGCGGACAACCGCATGTACACCGCCAAAATGAACGCGCATTAAAAAAACCGCCGAAAGGCGGTTTTGACGTTCATTCCGTGAAGGTTAGACCATTGACATGGTGAGCATATAAATCCCGACAACGGCCAAAGCGCCGCCGAGCAAGACGCCGAGGCGAACAAAAGCCGGATTGACTAATTTGGTTTCGGCAGGCTTGTTGGGGTCGGCTTTGTCGCAAATGTATTCGACTTTATTGCCGATGGGAATGTTGTAAAAATCCGCTGTGCTGACTGGTTTGACACCTGTGTAAGTCTTTCCGTCAATCTCAAAGAACAGAAAGAATTCACTGACAATGTTGCCGTCAGCGTCTTTTCGTTCTTTCTTATCGACGATTTCGGCTTCCAATGGGATGGTGCTCTCCCGGTGTTTGCGGTTTTTCGCGAAAATCACGCATCCAACGCAGATGAGCGCCAGACCGACGGCAATAAAAACAATGGCTATCGCATGCATATGAGAAAATTCCTTTCAATAGATGATTTCAAAACGGTGTTCAATTATTTTATCACAAACAGGCGGCGATGGGAACGTGAAATCAAGCCGGCTTTGATAAATATGACACCGGTTTTGTTAAAAATGTGCGTATGAATTTGACTTCACGGCAAAGACGTCATTGTCAGCAGCTAAAGGTTTGCTGTATAATAAAAATATTAAAATCCGGGAGGTGTATCAATGCGTTTTAAAAAACCTATTTACGGCGTGATGGCGGTCATGTTGGTGATGATGGTCATGGTGAGTCTTACGGCCTGCGGCGGAGGCGATCTCAAAGCCGATAATCTGAAAGGGACGTGGATTGCCGATTCACAGTATAATCCCTTTCAAAACAACAATGTCCATTACCGTGCGGTTATCAAAGAGGACGGCACGATCATCATGGAGCAGTACAACAGCCAGACAGCCACAGCGCCGGTGGCATCCGTCAATGAAACCTATACGATAAACGGCGGCAATATGACCATCAAAGCCGTGGATGCCGCGCCATACAGCGACATTCCCGACGGCGACTATCAGGCGGCGTTAAAAGGCGATTCGTTAACGCTGACCAATGGGGACCATACGTTAATATTTGTCAAAATGTCCGGCAATTAGGCCGCCTGGCTGACAACAAAATGACGTTGACGCTAAAAAGCAAAATAATAGCGTTTAAGGAATTTTACAAAGTTAGATTAGCCGAATTTAAAGAATAAAAATTGATTTTTTGGTGAATGCGTTTTATTATAATACACCAAAAAGAAAAACAAAAAATGTAAAAACAACTTGCATTTAGAAAGAGTTAAGTTTAAAATAAACTTAATATAATAATTGACCTTGAAACAAAATGGGAAAACGGTGAAAAACCGTTGCTGTAATCGCATCTGTAACGCGAAATGCCTCTTTTATGCGCTGTAAAAGCCGGCCACTGCATCATGCGGGAAGGTGAAAGCAGGCTGATATCGCGAAGCCAGAATATCGTTGTTTCCGGGCTTTTCTCAAAACTCACCGATTAGTCAGTTTTAGAAAATCAATGTACGCTTGTTTTAGCGCACGCGCGATGATCATCAAAAAACGTCTCAGTGGGGCTGAGGCGTTTTTTTACGCTTGCTTTTGTTGCAATTATCATTTGCTATTATCTTTGTTTACATCCGGTGGGCGCTCAAAAATTGTTGGAGGGGTTAATTGTTATAAATTTTTCTCAGGAGGTTTCTTATGTCAAAACTGTCTAAGAAACAAAAATGGCTCGTCG
>CACZTE010000148.1 GCA_902784045.1 uncultured Eubacterium sp.
CTGATGTGATGACGGATATTCAAAGCGAATTAAAGAAGAACTAAAACAACAACACCTCCGAGCCGATATTGTTCGGAGGCGTTGCTGCGTCTATGGGGTTATGCTTTAATCTCAGTTCCGTCTTTGAAGGTGACGGTGATCCCTGCATCCTTTGTCGTAACCGAAGACCGCAGGCTTTTTTCGATATGATCCTCGCAATTGTTTAATTCTTTGTTCTTCATCCAAACTGCCATCTCTTCTCTGATTTTATGAGATATCATAGGGTTGTGTCAGACATTTTTTGATCCGCTTTCAACCATCTCCGTCACGGCTTGCCTCAAAGGAAAGAAGCCTTTTTGTCATATGAAAGGTTATAACAACATCGAATGCTGCACGATTTTTTGCTCATCAGCCGCCGTATTTGGCATAGTTTTTGCCGCCCCAGTAAATTCGGTCGTTGACTTCCGCTTTGGGTCCTAAGTCGACACCTTCGAAAATCCATTTTTTAAATTCCTCAAAACCTGTTCTGTCGACGATATAGCCGATGTGTTCTTTATGTTCGACGGCGTTGGGATCGATGTATTCCTCAATATAGGCATAGGTGTTTTTGACAATGGTAAGGATGCTCTCCTCATCGGCCCATTTGATGAAATCCTCCGCCAGTCTCGGATTTTTTTTGCCGGTTCTGCCGAGCAACACGACTCTGAAATAATGTTCACGACTTCTCGTCCAGGCTCTGGTGGGACAATAGACGACGCAGACGCCGCAACCGATACATTTATCGGTATCCCGCACCACTTTATCACCCACAAGGGACAGGGCACCGACGGATCGTCTCCTGCAATAATCCACGCAAGCACCGCAGGCCACACAGCGGTCTTTATCGTATTGGGGCTCGGTCATTCCGATGATGCCGAAATCCGCCAGCCGAACTTTGGCGCAATCGTTGGAACAACCGGTAAAGGCGATCTTAACATGGCGATCGTTGGGATAGATGGCATTTTCCATCTTTTTGGCAAATGCCGTGGTGTCATAACAGCCGAAGGGACAAAGCCTTGCCCCGGGACAGGCGATGACGTTGCGGGTCCCCGAGGATGGATAACCCTTGCCTTTTTCGGTTTGATTGATATGGAGGGCATCGATGATCGCCTGAACCTCGCGGTTGACTTTGTCCATATCCGAGAGAGGAATGCCCGGAATCTCGATTCCCTGTCTGTTGGTGATATTGATGACCCCTGTGCCGTATTTTTCGGCGATGTCGACGACTTTAGCCATGGATGCGGCATCGATGACACCGCCGGGAATGCGGATTCGAGAGGCTGTCTCACCTCTGACTTTTGAATAGCGAAAGGCATTTTTCTTGAGTTTTCCGACATTGATATCTAAATTTGCCATTGTGATCCCTCCTTAATCCACAAAGTCTTTCGCCTCGGCGAAGTTAAACACCGGCCCATCGAGACAGATATAACGGTCACCCACCCGACAATGACCGCATTTTCCGAGACCGCAACACATTTTCCGCTCGTGGGAAACGGTGATATTGGCATCGGTAAAACCTTTTTTCTTGAGCTCGATCATGGTAAATTTCATCATCGGCGGCGGTCCGACCACCACGGCTTTTGCCTTGGATGGGTCTTTAAGAGGCAGATCTTGAATATATTGGGTAACGAGACCGATGTTGCCCTGATAACCTTCGGGGGCGCCGTCAACGGTCAAAATAAGATTTATTGTTTCCGCCCATTTTTTTAAATCATCGCGAAAGAGCATATCATCCGGTGAGCGAAAGCCGACGATAACGGTTTTTCGATGGGCGTCGGGCATTTGGCTAAGAGCCTCAATGACGCCGCGAACCGGTGAAACGCCGGTGCCGCCAGCCACGACGACGACTTCGCCGTCACGGTAAAGGTCGACGTCAAAACCGTTGCCGTAGGGGCCTCTGAGTAGCAGGGTTTGCCCTTCGTAATGTTCAAAGACTTCATTGGTGACTTTACCGATGCGGCGGATGGTCAGATCCACAAAATCCTCACCAAAACCGCTGACGGAAATCGGCGCTTCCCCAAATTTGGGAATCGACACCTCAAAGAACTGTCCGGGGCGAACGTTGCCGGTATAGGCCATCCGGAAAGTGTATTCTTTATCGGTGTGTTTGATGACTTTCAGGATGTCGGAATCAAAAGGCAGATAGGGATTGTTCCGTGTCATGATTTCACCTCCTGTTCCGCAGCGTTGCTGACTTTGCCGATGATGTTGCTGAACGAAATGTATTCGGGACAGACATCGTCGCATCTGCCGCAACCGACACACATCTGATAGCCGAAGCGTTTTTTGAAATCAGAAATTTTGTGAAGCACCTTAAAGCGCATGCGCTCGCCGTTTGTCCGGCGATATTGTCCGCCTCCGGCCACATTGGTATAACCGTCGACCATACAGGAAGCCGCCACCCGTCTGCGCTCGCCAACCCGTTCGTTATCACGATAAAAGACGTCCTGCATGGTATAACAGGTACACGTCGGACAAACGAAATTACACCGGCCGCAACCAATACAACGGGTGGTGTATTCGTCCCACAAGTCATCGGTGATAATCTGGTACGGAATAACGTCGGGAATATCGACTTTCACATCGTTTTCGGTGACAAATTGCGGGGTGACGCTTTTGGTTTCGACGGTTTTGTCCAATTGAAAATACGCATCAAAGGCGGCGTCCTTGACGTCGGAATAAACATTTCCATCGATGAGGTCAACGGAGAACACATAGTCGTCACATTGATTGGTGTCCATGGACACGCAAAAACAATTGTCGAAGGACTGACCGCAACCGATCAGGACGGTTTTAATCAAATCCCTTCTTCGCTGATAGAAGGGGTCTTTTGCGTCGCCGTTTTTCAGATAAATCTGGTCCGTGCGTTGGATGCTGTGAAGATCACAGCTTCTGCCGAAAATCAGCACGGGTTTTTGCGGCAAATCGGCTTCTTTGACGTCCTCTTCGGTAAAGTAAAGCAGGGTTTCCGAGAGCGGTGTCAGCCATTCCTTGGCGGAATAATCGGATTTTTGTGTCAGTTCAATGTCAAAGGCGTCAGAGATTTCGTCATAGATCACACAGTCGACATCAGTAAATCGTCCGGCTCCTTCTTTCCTGACCGGCGCAAAAATCCGATAGTCTTTTTTCAGTGCGTCAATGACGGCAGAAAAGTCCTCCATTTCCAATACATAGCCCATAGCAACCTCCTTATTGTTATTTGCATATGTTTTAACTTTTACGCCTATTATACTCTATTTTGACGATCTTGGGGGATGATCTTACAGACTTTATTGGATTTTTTCAAATTGTTTAAATCCTTTTCAAAAGCGGTGATGCGCTCACCGTTTTTTCCGATAGGTTTTCAGGCCATCCGTCGTTTTACTTGCAATCATCAATCGGTTTGCCGCGAAAAAAAGGGGTTTCTTCGAAACGTTCGTAATAGCCTTTGACATTCCGGCACGCTTCTGCCATACTATCTATCAAAATCCAAATAAGACGGCCACCGGATCGTGAATGTTTCGGGCATTCGTTTTCACATCGTTAGGTCATAGAAGATGTGAATGCGAATGCCTTTCTCTTTTTAAAAAATAAACCAAGTGAGGTAATGATGCCCCCTTTTCGATGGATAACATCCTATTTTACCAAGACCAAAATCCTGCTCTGGATGGTGTCGGCTTTGCTCATCACGGCACCGTTTTTGATCTTTGACCGCACCCACTGGCTGACGCTGACAGATTATCTAACCGGCGTCACAGCGATCATGTTTAATGCCAAAGGCAATCTCTTCGGTCAGTTTTTGATGATTGTCTTCAGCCTGCGTTACGGCTATATTTCTTATACCTTTTCGTATTACGGCGAGATGATCACCTATCTCGGCATGAGGATGCCGATGGTGTTAGTGTCAATATAAAAATACACATTTTTTATCAAATAAGAATGTACCGTATCCATCAAGAAGATTGTTTCGTATCAGCATAGATATGGGCCAGATGGAAGGACTTTCCAATTATCGGAACGACTGTTGCGTGATGCAGCAGACGGTCGACGATGGCGCTTGCAATCATCGGATCACCAAACACCTCATCCCATTGTGAAAAATTGATGTTGGTTGTGATGATTGTGCTATTACGCTCATACCTTCTGTCAATCAGCTGGAAGAAAAGCATGACATCATCATCGATGATTATACGGTCTTAACGATTTTTGAAGTGTTCAGCTTTGATAAAAGTTAATTTTGCCAGCGTCAATATCCGCCGGCAAATATTTCGTTTAAATCAGGCAAAAGACACCGTTTATTTCTGGGAAAAAAGTCGTCAGTAACAGATATTATCGATATCGTTTTTTGCCTAACAGTAATCGATAGTTA
>CACZTE010000149.1 GCA_902784045.1 uncultured Eubacterium sp.
CTGCGGATATCCTGGTTGGTGGCGCCAAGGGCTTTTCGAATGCCGATTTCCCGCGTGCGCTCTGTCACGGAAACCAACATAATATTCATCACGCCGATCCCCGCCACCACAAGGGATATTCCCGCAATGGCTGAAATGGCCATGGACACAGTGGAAAACACATCTCCGATCATATTGCCCGAATTGGGTGGCGTGTATTGGTAGGCTATTTTATAATCTTTATTGTTCGCGTAATAACGATCGGTGAGATAATCCGCCATCTCTGCGGCCAGATCATCTAAGTCATCCGTCAGATTTAAACCTTTTACCTTGATTGAAGAATAACCGCTATAGACAGTTTGACCGGAGGCCGCCAAATCGACATTTAATGAATAAGGCACATAAATTTGATGCATTTCGTTTGTGTCAAAGCCGAGCATATTGATAAAACCCGATGTTACCGCGTTTTCATAAATACCTATTATCGTAAAAGTTATTTTTTTTCCGTTTGTTGTCGCGCTGAAAGTCTTTCCAAGGGCACTGTCATCCGACGAACCGAAGTATCTTTTTAAAAAATTTTCGGGAACGATGGCAACACGTCTTTGCCCAGTGATGTCATCTTCGGTAAAGCTTCTTCCCGAAAGCATAGGAACATTTTCCGTCGCGACGCCTCCCGCCGTAAGCCCTCTAAAACTTAAAGCTGTTTGTCTGAGATCGTCCGCATGACCCGAAGCAATATAAGTTGAAGCGCCGATTTCCGCAAATTTCCCATCAAAACGCATACGCATCGATTCAATCATTTTGTCATTGATGCGGTCCTTATCTTCTATATTATCATTGCCGAAAAGAAGAGCCATGGCCAAACTGCTTTCAGAAGAATCATCATCTCTCGAGGTCACATTAAGCGTAAAGGCATTTGACGTACCGCGTTCAAAGCTGTCGCTAATCGCGCCTGTAATGCCGTTGCCGACGGAAGAAATGGCCACAACGGAACCAACACCGATAATCATGCCGAGCATCGTCAGAAGTGAACGCATTTTGTTGGCCACCAGAGAAGCAAAAGCCATGCGAATATGTTCGCTAAGTTGCACTGACAGCCTCCCTTCGCACACTGCCTTTGCGCTCGCCGATGATGCGGCCGTCTGAAAGAGTGACGATGCGGTCGGCTTCCTCAGCCAGTTCATCATTGTGTGTGATGAAAACAATGGTTTTGCCGCCTATCTGATGGAGATAGTGAAAAATATCAACGACGAGTCTTCCCGTTTTGCTATCAAGAGCGCCGGTGGGCTCGTCTGCCAAAATAATCGCCGGATCGTTGGCCATCGCTCGGGCAATGGCCACACGCTGGTTTTGACCGCCGGACATTTCGTTTGGTTTATGATCCTTCCAAGGAAGCATACCGACACTGGCAAGAAGCTTTTCCGCGCGAGCGCGCCGCTCCCCGCGGCCGATTCCCGCGTAGAGCATGGGAAGCTCCACATTAGCCAGCGCTGATGAGCGGCCGATCAGATTAAAGGATTGAAAAACAAAACCGATTTTTTGATTGCGAATATGGGATAATTCTTTATCCTTCACCTTTGACATATCGAGACCGTCAAGCATGTACCGTCCTTCGGTCGGACGGTCGAGGGCGCCGATCATGTTCATAATGGTAGATTTTCCGGAACCCGATTGTCCCACGATGGCAAGAAACTCCCCTTCGTATACCTCCAGCGAAACGCCGTGAAGCACTTCCAGTTCGTTGGGTGTATCCACAAAATAGCGTTTGACGATATTGCTCATTTCAATAATTTTTTTTGCCATGGCAATTCTCCCAAAGATTTCTGTGACGCCATTATTACTTTCCTTTATCTGCCGCGTTTGATTTGTCCGAAATGAGAACTTTGTCACCTACGGACACTTTGTCCGTCTCCTGAATGACTTGCATATTTTCCTGCAATTGATCGGAAATCACTTCGACGGAAGCGTCGCCCTGGAGCCCCACCGAGACGGGAATACCCTTGACGGTTTTAATGCCGTCCGCTTCTTCGGCAACATAGATTTGATAACTGTTATCGCCGTTTTTGACCAGCGCGTCATAACTCACGACAAAAACATCCTTGTGACTGTCAATGACAATATCCTGATTGGTCTTCATCCCGATGCGAAGACCGTCGGTGGGTAAATTGAGGTTCACATTGACTTTATATGTCGGTGACGAAGATCCCGCCGCCGCGCCTGACAAGCCGCTAAATCCGGCGCTGGCATTGCCGCTGGTGACGGCCGCCGTTTCGCTGGACGTCGGCGCGATGGTCGCGACCGTTCCGGTATATTGACGATTGGCCGTTCCTTCCGAAGTGATGCGCACAGGCATGCCGATTCCCACTTTATTGATATCTGTTTCGCTGACCGACACTTCAATCATTAAACTGTCCGTGTTTTGAATGGAGAACAAATCACCGGATGCCGAGCCGCCGATTTCCGCTTTTACGCTGGTCACGACACCGTCCGCGTTGGCCGTCACCGTTTGGGAAGAGGGTGCCGCAGCAGCCGCGTCTCCGCCGTAAGCCATGCTCATCGCCGAGTTCTGAGACGAACTGTCCGCCTGCAGATAGCAAAGCGCGTCGCCTTCATTGACATAGTCACCGACAGAAACATACACTTCGCTGATACGCATACCCGATGAATTGCTGACAACGGCAGTGCTTGTGCTGACCACATTGCCGTCGGCATTGACCAGATTTTCGACATTGCCTCGCTTAAGGGGAGTCGCTTTGACTTCTTTGA
>CACZTE010000150.1 GCA_902784045.1 uncultured Eubacterium sp.
AAAGCACACATCGCGCAGGTTGTGCTCCAGATATCGGGAGACGCAAAGCCGCTGCTAGCCTATATGGATCATCTCAACTATACATCCGAGGAGGCGATGGGAAATATTCCTGCCCAATCGGTTCGAGCCATCAATGCCGAATACAGCGAAAAACTCATTATGCTGATTATCATGAGAGCTGTCAAACGATTGTTGCTACCGATGCCTATCCGTCGTTTTTTTAACTATAAAAACGCGCTTCCCTATATTTTACAGGGACTAAAAACCCTCATTATCGAGCGTAAAGTGGATGTTTCAGTTCTTGATGCCACGGCGGTTGCCGCAGCACTTCTGACAGGGGACTACGGTACAGCGGGTTCCACCACGTTCCTTTTAAAAGTCGGTGAGCTTCTAGAGGAATGGACTTATAAAAAATCTGTTGGAGATTTGGCCGAATCTTTGTCCCTTAATATTACCAAGGTTTGGCGCGTTGAAGACGGCAAGCCGGAATTGGTATCTATTGACCGCATTGAAGCTGGAAATATTATCCGCGTGTCCATGGGCAGCATGATTCCTTTAGACGGCGTTGTAATGGACGGCGAGGCGATGGTCAATCAGGCAGCACTCACCGGAGAATCCGTCGCTGTGGCCAAAAAAGAATCGTTGTCTGTTTACGCGGGAACTGTTGTGGAAGAAGGAGAAATCGACATTAAGATTGACTCCGTCACCGGGGAGACCCGTTATGATAAAATCATGCAGATGATTGCCTCGTCGGAAAATATGGCTTCCTCCACGCAAACCAAAGCCTCCGAGCTCGCGGATCAACTGGTTCCTTTCAGTTTTATCGGCGCCGGCTTGACTTATGCCTTTACCCGGGATATCAGCCGCACCACAGCGGTGCTCATGGTGGATTATTCCTGCGCGTTAAAATTATCCATGCCGATTTCCGTTTTGTCTGCCATGCGGGAGGCCGGAAAAAATAAAATCACCGTTAAAGGCGGGAAGTTTTTGGAGCTGCTTTCCGAGGCCGATACCATCGTATTTGATAAAACGGGAACCCTGACCAAGGCTACACCAACCTTAAAAGAAGTCATTGCCATGAACGGCGAAGACGAAACCGAGATGCTTCGTATTGCTGCGTGTCTCGAAGACCATTTCCCCCATTCCATGGCCAACGCCGTTGTGAGGGCGGCGCATCAGCGCGGGATTCATCACGACGAAATGCATTCCGATGTGGAATATATTGTGGCCCACGGCATTGTCTCAACGATTGATGAAAAACGTGTTATTATCGGCTCTTATCATTTTGTGTTTGAAGACGAAAAAATAAAGGCATCCAATGAAGCGTTGAAGCGCATCGCGGATATTCCCAATCGTTATTCCAGGTTATATTTGGCCATTGACGGCAAGCTTTCCGCTGTAATTGTCATCGAGGATCCCATCAAAGAAAATGTGCCGGACATTGTGAGAGAACTAAAAAATCTCGGCATTAAAAACATTGTCATGATGACCGGCGACAGTGAAAAAACGGCTTCCGCTATCGCGAAGGAAGCGAGAATCGATGAATACTTTTCGGAAGTGCTTCCGGAGGACAAGGCGCAGTTTGTTGAAAAAGAAAAAGCGAAAGGCCGAAAAGTGGTGATGGTTGGCGATGGTATTAACGATTCGCCGGCGCTCTCGGTGGCGGATGTCGGCATTGCCATGAAAGAAGGGGCCGATATTGCTGCGGAAATTGCGGATATCACCTTATCCGGCAACGATCTTTCGCAGTTGGTGCTTCTCAAACGACTCAGCGACGCGCTAATGCGTGAAATGAAAGTGCACGGCCGACTGATCCTTATCATCAATTCGGCACTCATGATTGCCGGCGCCTTCGGCGTTTTATCGCCTGCGCTGGCCGCGCTTTTGCACAATACATCAACCGTCGCGATCTGCTTAGATGGCATGCGGGATTTGCTTCCGCAAGCGTAGGCTTTCCAAGGTGATATGGCAATATTTGTCGTTGGAAATCCATTACGCGTCGGAAGATTTTCAAATTAACAGCAACTGAAAGTCAGCCGGAAAATCAAATGGCCGGCTGACATTGTAAAATAATATAGGCATAAGCGTTTGTCCCAATGGCGGATAAACGCTTTATCAAAAGTCTAAAAGTTAGTCTATCAAAACAATTTAGGATGATTTTTAAATACATTTTACTTTCAGAAAGGATTTTGATTATTATGAAAATTGCAGTAGTTTATTGGAGCGGCACCGGCAACACAGAAGTCATGGCGGAATATGTAGCGGAAGGTGCCAAAGGAAAAGGCGCTGATGTTGAATTGATTATTGCTGACAGCTTTGGCGCGGCCCAAGTCGCGGAATATGATGCTTTTGCTTTCGGATGTCCGTCCATGGGAGATGAAGAACTCGAAGAAACGACTTTCGCGCCAATGTGGGAAGAAGTGAAAGGTGAACTCTCCGGAAAAACCGTTGCGCTCTTTGGCTCATATGGCTGGGGCGACGGCCAATGGATGGAAGATTGGGAAGAGGATTTAAATGATGTCGGCGCAAGCGCGGCATGCGATGCGGTTATTTGTAACAACGAACCCGATGCGGATGCCGAAGCGGCCTGCAAAGCCCTTGGTGAAGCGCTCTGCTAAATAAGGCTGTCCGCGGCCGCCCACAATGGGCGGACTGCGGCATTCCCTTATAAACATGCGTTATATTGCTGATGAGTGCCGGTAGTCACGCAGCCATTGATCATCAAATGTTTCAACAAGGAGTTTCAAGGAGATTTTATGAGCGATGCGAAACTGATTCATTATTGTGCGCCGACGCTGGCCGGCATTAAAGCCGCTAATATTTTTAATGGGGATGATAGTCCGGATTTGGATGCGGTGCTTTCACGCTGGAATGCAACATTAAATCCCAAAGGTGTTAATGTTCTCTGCTTTTTAAAAAAGAACGGACGACCGCTCATTTTTGTCTATCGGCCATCTACGCTGGAAGGAAGGCTTCAAAACGCGGAAAGCGAGGCTATTCTGAAAGCTTATGGCTATACCGGCGGCAGCCTTTCCGACAGGCTTTCCCGTTTGGCGGGGCGTCTTTCCGAAAGTGATGATTTTCCCCATGAAATCGGTTTGTTTTTGGATTATCCGGCGGCGGATGTTAAAGGTTTTATCAACCATCAAGGAAAAGCTTGTAAATGTGCCGGATGTTGGAAGGTTTACGACGATGAAAAGGGTGCGCTTTGTCGTTTCGCCCAATACAAAAAATGCACTCGTGTGTATGAACGATGCTACGCGAAAGGCTTTGCTTTGGATAAACTGACCGTTGAATGCCACCGCGAATCCGGCGAAAGACGGTCATAAACCATTGTTTTTTAATTTAAATTTATTTTATGAATTTTGTTTATCGTCTCTGAGTGATTCATGTTATAATAAATGAAACATTAAGAATGGAGAAAAACAATGACCTTTCGGGAAGAATACAGTCTTTATCAATCACGATACCCCAAAAAACGCGCGACTATCAGAGGAACGAAAATTTTGTTTCGGTGGCATCGCGACGCGAAATCAAAGCGTAAAAAAGCTGTGATTTTTCCCGGTGAAACAGGAATGATGGACATCACCTATCGTCTGTTTAACGGGCTGGCTCATGAATTTGATGTCCTCACCTTTGAAATGCCGCGTGGAAGAGATGACAGGACAGTTATCAACACCCTCATTCAAAAGACCGTCGGCACACCCGATATCATTATTGGATTTGGCCTGGCGGGTGTCCTCGCGGGCCAGTACTGCAGCGATCAAAGTTATCGCTCTAGCGTTTTTGTGACAGATGATTCTTCCTATCTATGGCTTAAAGGTGACGTGCATTCACGGATGGCCGCCAGAAGAATGGCCATGGATGTGAATACCGGTGTGATGCTGGCGAAAAGCCTTCCTCGCATCTTAATCAGCGGACACGGTAAGGGGCTGTTTTTTTCCTATGTCGGAGAGTGCACGTGTGAAGAAAGAATCTATTTGAACGCGATGTACGATAAACTCACAGCTTCTGTGGATGTGGCGGATTTGGTCGCTCAGGCAAAGGTGATTTCAAACACATTATCCGACAATAGTGATTACCAACATTTTGTAAACGAGACTGATTTTTTGGTTTTTTGCGAGGACAGTGCCTCAATGCATAATATCCAACGCGACGGTAAGGATACGATTCCCTTTTATGATTATAAAGGTGTGCTGTTAAAAAGCAGGAATTACTATACGGCAATGATTGATCGCTTAAGCTGACGCTTAGGCGTTTTTTACTAGACAATACATTTTTGATACATAAAAATATCTGAACTATTCGTTAATAATTTATTATAAGTAAAATTTTGTTCACGAACAGTTATTGTTTTCTGTATTTCTTAAAATGCTTTTTTTGTATTGACGATTTTTTGAATATGCTTTAAAATAATCTTAAGAAAATTGTTTTAATTTCATCAAATTATTATCAAAATGTAATCAAATAATAAAAAATAAACGTCGTGAGGAATGCAATTTACGCAACTGCTCCACTGCAACCGGAACCGGTCGGAAAATTCAGGCGTTTGTTCATACTAAGGCAAAACACGTGTCATGTGGAAACGGGTTAGTCTATAACGCAATTTCGCGCTTTGCTATAGCCCTGTTTCGCCATGAAACGGGCTTTTGTTTTGCGGATTCCCTCGGAAAACAACACGGCAAAGCGCCGTTTAATATATATTAAAATCTAACAAAAGGGAGTAATGAAAGATGCAAAGTTCAAAGATCAGACGTATTTTATTAAGCCTGACGGTTGCCATGTTTGTGGTGTTCGGCTTGGGGATGTCGAATGCTTTCGCAGCAGAACAAGGTACAGTGACGATGTCGGTCGAAAAAGCGACATTGGGTCAGGGCTATTTGATTGCGCCTACAAAAGTAG
Organism: uncultured Eubacterium sp.; assembly: GCA_902784045.1. Taxonomy (GTDB): domain Bacteria; phylum Bacillota; class Clostridia; order Eubacteriales; family Eubacteriaceae; genus RUG12931. Next base: position 4,903 of record CACZTE010000150.1, read on the forward strand.
CTGTTAACGACGGTGAGACGGTAGAAGCCGTGACCAAACGATTTTTAGACAGCACGGTGGGAGCCGGTAATTATGCATTGGAAAATGGATATTTGTCCGCTATTAAAGATGATTCCATGAAAGGTGAAGTCACCGATGTAGATATCAACAAGGTACCTCAATATATTAAAGACGCAGCCACAGTGTATAATAGACCGATTACAACAAAAGCAAATACACCCGGAATGCTTAGCGCAGGTGACTTTAACGCATGGGGAGGCTTTTCCTATCGTGTCAATAGCGTTTGGGGTCAAGGAATGAATACGGACACCGTGAAAAACGGTGATGTGGTGCGTATTGCTTACACCGTTGTTGGCGCTGGAAGTGAATGGGCAGTAACAGGCTGGGAAGACGGCAAATATCAATGGCCGAAATATGCCGACAGAATCGCGTTAATTAGCACCATAGCCCATGCCGCGGAACTTGAGTTACAGCCCAGCGAACAGTACCAAGCCGCTGTGGCTACCGCGACAGCGCTTCCCGGAGACCAAAATGCAGTATATACCGCGACACTCAATCTGCAGGCGCTGATTGACGGTAGCGAACCTGGCGAATATCCGTTAAGCGCTGTGGTAGATGTCGAAAAATTCACCATGGGTCAGGGATTCCTGGTTGAGCCCACGGTAGTTCCGGCCAAAGATGGCGAAACAGCTACGGATGTTATCAAACGCTATTTGGATCAAGCTGTGGGAACAAATGGCTATAAGTATTCAAAAAATTATTTATCGGGAATCAGGGACGCATCTATGAAAGGACAGGATGGAGACCTCGATCTCGACAAAGTGCCGTCCTATATCAAAGATAAGATTGCCAAAGACGGACAAACCCTTAGAACAAAAACGAATGAAGACGGCTGGCTCCAAGGCGGCGATTTCCATGACTATGCCGGTTTTACCTATTGTGTCAATGATACCTCTCAGGGGAATAAGGGCATAGATGAATACGAAGTGCAAGACAATGACGTCATTCGTATCGGTTTTTCACTCTGGGATATGGGTAACGATTGGTTTAAGAATTTTACACCTTATTGGGACCAAAACTACGCAGCCAAATCCATGGCCGTTGCCGCCATCGCTGTCGCCAATAAATACGGCGTGACCGGCGAAAATCTGGTTGCCCTTAAAGAAGAAGCGGCCAAACTTCCCGGCGATCAAAATGCAGTGGACGCCGCGGGCAAAAAAGTCATGGAAGATGTTACAGCGACAATGCCCGGCAAACTCCTCGGCAACGCCAAAGGACAGGGTTATAATTACAAACCGCAAGGAGAAGCATACGCTATATACGGCATTACCGGCCAGAGTAAAAAATTGACCGGTTTGAAGTTTAATGTTGATGACAACGACAATCTCGGCGTTTCCTATGAAGCCCATGTGGCCAATGTGGGTTGGATGCCCGCGGTTGCCGACGGCGCGGAAGCCGGACAAGGCGACAACGCCATTGAAGCCGTCAAGATCACGCTCACCGGCGCCGACGCGGACAAATACGATGTGTTCTACCGAGCGCATGTACAAAACGTCGGTTGGATGCAGTGGACCAAAAACGGCGAAATGGCCGGAACCCAGGGCTTTGGCCTTAGAATGGAAGCTGTTGAGGCTTATATCGCGCCGAAAGGATTCACTTTCAATCATAACGAGTTCGCGTTTAAAAAACCATCACAGGTCGTTAAAACCGGATCCGGACAGGGTCATATCCAAACTATCGGCGACGGCCAGGGCTTTGTGAAGTTCAATCAGCTAAGCCCAGCTCTTATCGGAACAACCGGTCAATCCCTCCGCATGGAAGGCATCACCCTCAAAGACGAAGATCCCGATTTGAACATCACCTATAATGTCCACTGCCAGAATGTCGGTTGGACAGGCTTCAAAAATGAAGGTGAATTTGCCGGAACACGAGGCAGAGGCTGGCGTATGGAAGCGATTCAGATTCAGCTTGACGGCCCCAATGCCGAAAAATATGATATTGAATATCGCGCCCATGTACAAAAC
>CACZTE010000151.1 GCA_902784045.1 uncultured Eubacterium sp.
GGTTTCCAGAAAGACCCATTGCCCATTCACGAATTGCGGCTCGGGGACGGTTTGCGCCGCGTCTTTGCTTTGCTCGACGAGGGTGCCTTGGTCATCGGCGCGGAAGTATCTGCCGCCCAGGTTGAGGCTGTCGCCCACGCGCCATTCGGTTTCCACTGGGCCATCCTCGGCGATGCCGACATTGGCCCCGGCGGGGCGCTCATTGGCCAACGCGGTCGTGCCCAAGGCCATGATGAGCCCCAGCATCAGCGTGACGGCCAGCAACAGGCGCAGTGTGTTTCTGTTTACGTTCTGTTTCAATTTTCATCCTCCTTATTATTCATAGGGTGTTTTTCGTTCACGGCCAAATCGGCAGTTGATTTGCTTCCATTACATCAGCATGTCGGTTGGCGCTCAATAGCAATTGGTTTATCTTTAATGTGGTTTTTTGACTGAGGATTTCTCGGGGGATTTTCCGGGGCTGTCGCCGAAGGCGACGGGGGTTCTCTTGCGAAAAGCCAACAAGCACCAAGAAACACCAAAGCACGGCCGTTAAGCCGTGCTTTGAAATTTTTGTCATCTTTTGAATGACATCATTTTATGAATTGTCTTTTTTCCGTCTGATGGCCAACGCCGCGCCGCCAATCACAAACGTCATGCCGGCGATGGCAAGGGCGAGAGAGAGATGGTCATTGCCGGTAATGCCGGTTTTGGCAGAGGAGCCTGAACCGGTTTTGCCGTTGTTCGCGTTTGCCGCGCTGTTGCCGGAGATATTCTGATTTTGATTCGCTGTGCCGTTTGAAGTTTCAGCGTCCTGATAGGCCAGGGCGTAGGTGGAGAATTTGTCCGTTTGGAAAGTAAGCCGGTCGTTGTTCACCGTGGTGGGGAGCTGATCGGCCTGTCCATGATGGACACGGATGAAATAGAAGGTTCTCACTATGTTCTCGGGTACTTGCGTGAGTTGCGCCGGGAGATCGAATGAAACGGTAATCGTGTTGCCGTTGAGATGTTCGACTTTTTGCGGCTCGGCATCGCCGACTTTCTGTCAACCGACAGATCCAGCGAGAAGGCTGCGCTTTGGCCGATCTCTGCCGCGAGCCGGTCGCACAGGGCTTTGTCCTCCGCCGGGGGATTATCCTGTTTGGTCACGCGCAAGGTGAAGAGGATATCGTCACCGGCCTCCAGGGCTTCATGATCTTCCGGCGTGCAGAGTTTTGCCGCCAGGGCATCGTCAAAGCCGTTCACGGTCAGATTCGGCAGATCGTCCCCGATGATCACTTGGCTTTTGATTTGGCCGTGGGGGTTGGTCTTGACCTCAAGGGGGTCCGACGGGGCCGACGGGTCCTTGCCGTCCGCCGCGATTTTGCGAATGAGGATGGTGTAGTCTGTGCCCGGCTCCAGGTTGTCGAAGGTAACGGTGGTTTCATCGACTTTGGGTCTCACCCAGGTGTTGCCGCCGTCGATGCTGGCCTCCTCGTCGGGATTGACCTGAATGGTGATGGAATGATGGGTGACCTCCGTGACCGTCGGTTGGTCGGGGATAGTCGGCTCATCTTTCACGTAGGTGTAGGTATAGGTGGTATCCGCCGTAATCGGCGTCTCGGTGCTCGGCGTCACATCCCAGCTACCGGCCTTGAAGCCTTCATTGGGGCTGTCGTCCACATCGGGAATTTGATAGGCCGAAAGTCTCAGCGTGTCGCCTTCGTTGCCGATGAGAGTGATGATTTCGTCGGCGATGGTGGTGTCATCCCAGGCGTCGTTGACCACTTTGAAAGTGACCGTGCGGGTGATGCTGTCCTTGTGGGCGTAGGAATAGGTATAGGTCGTATTATTTGTGATGTTCGCGTCGGTATCGGGCACCACATCCCAGTGGCCGGCCTTGAAATCCGTGTTGGGCTTGTTTCCAACAGCGGGAATTTGGCTCGTTGTCAGATTCAGTTCTTTGTCATCGTAGCCGGAAAGGGTCACGGTTTTGTCGGCCGTCGTGCCGTCATCCCAGGCGCCGTTTTTGACTTTAAACGTCACCGTGCGGCTGATAAATTTTTTTTCCGCGTAGGTGTAGGTGAAAGTCGTATCCTCAGTAATCTCGGTTCCCACTGTCGGGGCGACATCCCAGCTGCCGGCTTTGTAGCCTTCATTGGGGCTGCCGCCGACCGACGGAATTTGAGCCAATGTTAATTTCGGCGGATTGGCGGAAGTGCCGCTCAGCGTGAAAGATTTGTCGGTTGTTTCTCCGGTGTTCCAGGCACCATTGACCACTTTAAAGGTGACGGTTGCGCTGATAGGCGTCTCATCTCCGCCCGGAGTCGGATCAGTGCTGTCCGCCACCGCGTCCGGGATGATGATTTCCACATCATCCGTCGGTATGCCGGAGACCGTGACGGTTTTCCCGTTTTGCCATTTTACCGTGACGCCATTTTTAGCAAATTCATTAAATTGCGTAAAGTGAGAATTGCTATTCGCTACATATTTCACTTCCTGCATCCGCTCACCGCGAGTAACGGTTAGCGTGATATCGCCATGAGTGGGATCGTCACTACCGGAAATACTAGTATGTGTAGCGTTCGCGCCGCCGGTGAGGTTGACTGTGTATGTTTCGGCCTGCGCGGGGTCTGTGGGGTCCGTGGGTGTTGCGGGCGTTCTTAACGCGGCCTGACCGCCGTTTGAATAGACCTCGTAATTAGCGTTGTCAGAGGTAAACGCTTTTTTCGCGGTTTCATCGGTATGATTGGCATTTGTTGTGATATCGCCGGTTCCGGACGCTAAGGTCACGCCGATCGGCGAGGAAGGAGTGTAATCGGAGACACTAATCTTGGCGTTATTTAAATAGACATTATTATTCGCGTTATCAACAGTATTGCCGGATATCGACGTCTTTCCTTGAAGGGTGAAATTGGACTCGGCGTAGATGCCGCCGACGTTTTTGCTTGCGGAATTACGATTTATAATGCTGTTGTTCAGGGAAAAAGTACCGGTGGAGTACACGCCGCCGCCTTGATTAGCGGTGTTGCCTTGAATTTTGCCTAATCCATTGCCGGACATATAAAAATCGCCGTTCGAATGCACACCGCCGCCGGTATTGCTCGCGATGTTGCCGATAATCGATCCACTGTTTGACAATCTAAAACGGCTATCGCTGTCGACGTACACGCCGCCGCCTTGCGCGGCTCTGTTTCCGGTAATGGTGCCGCTGGTCATGAAAAAGGTGCCGCCGTTTACGACAGACACGCCGCCGCCTTTGCCGGTTGTGTTGCCGCCGGTGATTTTGCCTTTTTTGTATTGAGATGTATCCTCTAATGTGAGCTTTCCACCGTTGATTTGGATGATATTACCGTTGGGTGATGCTACAGATATTTTGCGGCTCAGGGTTTTGCCGTTAAGGTTTAACGTAATATCTCTGCCCGAATCAATGGTTAAGGGGTCATTCTTAACCGGAGGTTCTTCCGGCCAATCATCTGAAAGTTCTATTGGCGCTTTAGAGTATTGTAGCGCGTATTGCAAATCATCCCATTTAGACACTGATGTATATCCGCTTTTTGCCATCGCCGGGCCGCTGACCACCATCATCAGCCCCAACATCAGCGCGAAGCAAAACAGCCAGCGCGCCGCGTTTGTTTTTAATCGTTGATGCATAATTTCTTCCTTATATAATATATGTTTGTGTATCATGCGCGTTCCGCGAAAAGATCACGGTGTTTCCGTGGGATAACGCCCTTGCCTGCCGAGCGAAATTTAGCCAATCAATCGTCGGCGGACAGAACAATAACGAGCGGCGCCATCCGCTTCTGCCAGTTTGTAAAAAAGGGCGCGTTCAGCCCTGACCTGTCATGAGTGAAACGTCCGACACGGCAGCCCTCCCTCCGTAGTGGAATCTGAAAAAAATTTAAGGAGTGTCATCCTTAATGTATTTTGAAAAGTCTATAAATTATCCTATTTGGTGAAAACGCATGATGCTACACGTTTACTATAGAAAAAATATTTGAGTGATTCAACAAATAATTATATTTAAACTGATGAAAATTAAGATTCAGTCATTAAAATAGAATCATTCGATACACGAAATGAGCGTAATGGCGAAATGATGTCAATTTGACTGAAAAATGATAATATTTTGCATGAAACATAAAAAATATAGAGATGGGAAGAAATGACGCGCGATAAGCGCGATTCAACAACTGACGCTTAAAAAGCCAACGCTTTTGAGAACAGGTAACAAAAGCGAAAAGCACAAAAAAACCGCCATGTTCGGCGGGTGAGTGTTAAAACGCGGGCATCGGTTCGTTTTGAAGGATAGACATCCAATTTCGCTTTACATACAAAAAACGCAGGATGATGACCGTATTCGCTTCCTCGTCAACGCGATAAAACACAAGATAGCGCTGAACGACAATCAGTCTGATTTCCCAGGCGGCGAGGATAGGATCATCGACGATTTTGTATTTTTTCGATATGAACGTGAGCTTGCCAACGGCGTCTTCGACACGATGAAGGAGTTCATCGGCGGCCTGAGGATTGAAAAACGTCAGTGCGATATAATCAACGGCCTCGATCAGGTCCTGTTCAGCCTTGGCGGTCATGCGGACGGTGTAGCTCATCTTTGATGTTTGGCGCGAATATCGGCCATGACATCGGAAAACGGCCGGGTTTTTCCTTTCGCGCTGTCATCAAACCCCGCTTGGATCAGGCCGTAAAGTTCGGTCTTTCCGAGGAGCGCTTCATAGGTTTCAATGCTCATGACGGCAAGGTCGCCTTTTCCGTTTTTGGTAATAAACACAGGTTCGTGAAATGTGTGGCAGAAGTTGGAAATGTCATTATATCCGTTTCGCAGATCCGCGCTTGATTTAATGGTCGGCATCATGGCGCCTCCTTCTCAAAGATAACAAAATTATACATAAATTTTGCTATAAAGTTAATCCGAAAAGCACCAAAAAAGCACGGCTGCTCAGCCGTGCTCAGGTTGGTCAATATTTGTTTAAAAGAACCATTGATTGACAATGAAAGTCGAGCCCGCCGTGGGATAACTTCTAAAAGATTGGAAGGGATGAATCCGCACGCCCTTACCGATGCAGTCGCGAACGGCATTTTGCACACCGGCGGAGCTGCAGCCCAGATAACGGGCATAATCGCCGTCCAGATAAGCCGAGAATTGTCCCGGCGCCGTGATGACGCTGACGGGGTCGTTGCCGCCCCAGCGTCCCGAATCCGCGCGGTTCATAATACAGGTAATCACGGCCAGCGCGCCTTCATAAGAAGCGCCGCCTTCCTGCTGAACCACCGCGCAGATGAAATCAAAATTGGGAATGACGATTTCCGGCACATAAACGCGGTAGGTATCATTGGTGTCGCCGGGGGCCCCGGCGTTTTTGGGAACAATTTGAACCTGCAGGCCTTCCATGCGGTAGCCAAAGCCCTCGCTGCCGGCGGCCTGACCGTTTTTGGCCCAGCCGAGCCAGCCGATGTTTTGCACATGGGCGCGGTAATAAATATCAAACTTATTGGCGAGACAGCCGGAGAGTTCCAGTCTGACGCCCTCAACGCGGCGGCTCTGTCCGGTGGTCCCGGCGATGCCGGCGTCAACCCAGCCCTGATTCCAGCCGATGTCCTGCAGATGCGCCATGGCGCGCACATTGGCACCGTAAACCGGATCGTCTACGAGGATGCGAATGGCCTCCATGCGCAGGCCCTGACCTGAGGTGCCCACCATGCCGGCATTGCCGACGGATTCCTGCCAGCCGATATTTTGCACATGGGCTTTAAAATCATAGCCCATTTCGCAAAAGGCTTTTCTGGGTGAGGCGGTGGTTTCAATATTCGGCGTTTCGCCTTTGGGCACCAATCGAATGTCGATGGCTTCCATTTGCAGACCGTAGCCCGCGCTTCCCGCGTTTTCGCCGTTTTTAGCCCAGGAGAGCCAACCGCCGTCAGCGATATGCGCGCGGTAGTACACGTCATAATGGTTGCTCATCTCGCCGGTCAGTTTAATCCGGACCGCTTCAATCCGCAGCGATTGTCCTTCGGTGCCGGAAAGGGCGAAGGCGCTTTTCTCTCCGCTTTCCCAACCGATGTTTTGCACGTGGGACTGATAGAGGATATCGCCGGCGTAAGGCGCGTTTTCCAGCCGGACGCGAAGCCCTTCAAGGCGAAGGCAACGGCCTGTGGTACCGGCGGTATTGCCGTCGCGGGTTTCGGGCATCCAGCCGATATTTTGGGTATGGACGGCATAGACCACGCTCGGCGTCGAGGCCGCGGTTTTGACCGACTGCGCGGTGTCATCGGCAGCCTGCGCGGTGGGCGCGGTGGGGGTGGAAGATTCTGCCGCGGTAGGCGAAGGCTCTGCTATCGCCGTCGTCGAGGGCGTTGGCTCGGCCTGGGTGGTTTGACTGACGGTTGGCTCCGGCGTCGCGGCGGCCGTGTCGGCGGCGAATACCGGGGAAGCCATCGGCAGACAAAGAGAGGCAATCAGCGCGGTGGCCAGACATTGCCTTAGGGTTTTGTTCATAAGCGTTGTTTTTCCTTTCTGTGAAAATGAAACGAATGACCATCTAAAAATGTTACAAATTCTATACAATTCGAGAGTATTATACATAACTTTGATACATTTGTCCAGTTTTGTTATTATTTTCTTTAAGGAAACGCAAGCATTCAAAAACATGAATAAAGTTTGAGTATTTTTGAATTATTTTCCATCTTATGACTTCGTGTGACCGTTTCAGTGACCGAAGAGTAGTATAATAAAATAAACTATTCTAAGGCATTATATTTTTTTGTTTCCCACAGACAAAAATGAGACAAAAAAACCAATTAATGTTATAATAAATATAACTGAGAAAGTTTTCTTTTCGCCATCCTGCCATGGCGGTTTTAAGCTTGAATTTTGCCGCGCGACAAGCTCGCGATAAAGAATAGAACGACGATCATCCATCATTCATATCCACGTTCACAACGATACGATTATCCGGAGGAAAAACACAGCCATGTCCGATTTCGAGTACAAACAAAAAAACATACATGCCCGTGATCAAATGCGCGCCATCGGCAAACGCATGCGCAGCGCCTTAACAGACCCTGATGCTGAGAATGTCCTCAGTGATTTTATCGCCAGTATCGGGGAAGTCTTTGATTGCGGGTGTATTTATGTTTTTGAAAAGAACAGCAGAGGCACCTTCGATCTCATGGATTCCTGGGTGCCCGAGGGGAAATCTCTGCCTTTCGAGAACCTCTACAACGTCTCGCCCGAAGAATTAGAGCCCTGGTACAGCGTTCATAAAGTGATGGAGACCTATCCGGTGGCGGTGCTGCCGGATGTCAATATCCTGCGCGAGCGCGAACCCGAGCTTTATGACTTTTTCTCAAAGCGGGGCGTCCGCACCCTCTACACGGGCCTGCTCAACAACGAAATCGAAAATGTCGGCTTTTTCGGCATTGACAACCCGGCGGCGGAGGACATCGGCAACCTGGCGGCCTTTTTCAGATTAATCGGTATGTACATGGCCGAGCGGATGCGCAACCACGCCCTCGTCACCCATATGAAAGGCTTCGGCTATGTCGATAAGCTCACCGGCGTCGGCAACATCAACAGCCTTTCCGATTTTGGGAAAACCATCGACCGCCATCAAAGCATCGGCTTGTTATACGGCGAAATCGAGGGGCTCAACACCGCCAGCGAGCGGGAAGGCCATACCGTCGGCGGAAGGCTAATTCGCGCCACGGCGTCGGCTCTGTCCGATGTGTACAGCTCCAACAACGTCTATCGTGTGGGGGACAACGCGTTTTGCGTCGTCGTCACAGATATCGATAAAGCCTTGTTTGACCGGGAAGTCAAACAGGTCATTCACTGGCTGAATGTTCAAAGAATTCCGTTTATCGTCAGCAGCAAATGGTGGCCCCGGGTTGCCATCGGCTTGGATATGATGCTGCACAACGTTAAGATGATCAATCAGGTGGAACGCCAAAAATGGTCGGCCGGCAGAAAACTGCCCGACAGCAAAATCGTCCTGAGAGCAGTGGAAATTCACCCGAATTCAGATTCCTACAGGATTGTCTACGACTACGATCATCCCGACGCGTCCTCCGAAATACATCAAGGCTTTGAGCGCGACAACAAAGAAAAAATCGAGCGGATCGCGGAGATTGACCGCGAGCGCTACGCGTCCTATTGGGAATTGTCTTTCAGAGCGGCCCGTTCGGAAACCAACCGGGACTATCACACGGAAATCCTTTATCATTACACCACGGATTCCGGAACGATTCTCGTCAAGGAAATCGTCTCAAAGCTCTCCGACGATTTGCTTTTGGTCACGATGCGAAACGCCTTCGTGTCGGAGCAGGCTGTGTATGAATCCACTGTGCTCTACAAACGCTTCGGGGAAAAAGACCACGATTATCTCGACATGCCCCTCAACAGAGACGACGTCTTTTTCAATCAGGCAAACATGCTGCTCGCCAAGCCCAATTTCAAAAAAGTCGCCGTTTTCGCCGTTGATATCAACCGTTTTAAACTCTACAACGATATTTTCGGCAGAAAAGCGGGAGATGACTATTTGGAACTCATCGGCAACGTCCTCATGCAAATCGCCGAAGACTACCACGGCATTGCCGGCTATCTGGGCGGCGACGATTTCTGCATGATGCTTCCCGTCTTCGATAAAGACGGCGATTACTACATTCAAAAAGCGGAAGAATACATCCAGACCAACATGGTTGTCGAGACCTTCTCGCCTTCCGTGGGCATCTATATGCCGGAGAATGCCGGCGAGGACGCCGCGCAGCTCTACGACCGCGCGCAGATGGCATTGTCCATTATCCGCGGCAGCTACACCGTCAAAGTGCGGCTGTTCAATGAAGAAAGATACGAAAAATTACGCAGGGAACAGCTTTTGCTGATAGACATCAAGCAAGGTATAGACGCCGGCGAGTTTACCTTCTATCTGCAGCCGAAGGTGGACGCCTTCACCGGTAAAATCGTCTCGGCCGAGGCTCTGATGCGCTGGATTCACAAAGGCGAGCTCATCTCTCCCGGCACCTTTATCCCCGCGCTGGAAAGCAGCGGCTTTATCTACAAGCTGGACCGCTTTATCTGGGAGGAAATCTGTAAATGGCAGCGCGCGGGTCTGGACGCGGGCAGACCGGTCCTGCCGGTGTCCGTCAATGTGTCCCGGGTGGATTTTGACTACCTTGATGTGGACGCCTGTTTTGAATCACTCATTAAGCAATACGACTTGCCGCCGCATCTCATCGAAATCGAAATCACCGAAAGCGCCTATGCCGAAGCGACGGCCAAGCTGCATCAAAGCATCGCGAGACTGCGCAAAAAGGGTTTCCCCATTCTGATGGACGATTTCGGCAAAGGCTATTCCTCGCTGAACATGCTGCAAAACATCAATGTGGATGTCCTCAAAATCGACAAACGGTTTTTGGATAGCGGCAAAGACGCGGCCCACGGCAGAGACATCATCAAATCCATTATCGACATGGCCCATATGATGAACTTACCCGTTGTGGCTGAGGGCGTTGAAGAACTCGATCAATTGGAAGAACTCAAAGAATTTTTCTGCGACTTCATTCAAGGCTATTATTTCTACAAGCCGATGCCCGTGGCCGAATACGAAAAACTGCTTTCGGATCCCGACAAAGTGGACAACAAAAAAGACAGCCACAAAGGCCTTCGCCGGCAGGAAGACGCCGCTGCCGACGTCTATCATTCCGCCACACGCTACGCCTTGGGTATTCCGATGCCCTATGTGCTCTTCAACGTCATCTTGGATGATGAAGGCAAAGTGGAGGATGTGGTCTTCACGGCATGCAACCATATGTATGAAGAATTCATCGGCTATTCCTTCGAGAGAGTCGAAGGCAAATCCTACTTAAAAGCCGTCAAAGACTCCAATGTCCCGTGGGAAGACATTTTCTACCGCGTGGCCTACAAAGGCGAGCATCTCCAAAGCGTTTACTACAGCGAAAAAGCCAAAAAATGGCTGTTTCTCTCAGCTTTCCAAAACGGGGAGGAAGGCTACGCGGCGATTATCTATGTCGACATCAGCCTGGCCACCAAATACGGAGAATTTGTCGTGAGAGAACCGGTTAAAGAAGAATAACATCATTGGAGGATGACCATGAACCAACAAAAACGCGTCGTGTGCTACGGTGATTCCAACACCTACGGCTACGATCCCCGGGGCGTCCTGGGCGGACGATATCCCGACGAAACTTTGTGGACGACCCTGATTCAAACAGATACGCGGGACGTCATCAACGAAGGCCAAAACGGCCGCATGATTCCCAAATTCGCTTGGGAAAAAAGCGAAGCCCTGCAAATACTGGCAGCTCACGCGCCGGTGGATTTGGCCATTGTCATGCTCGGTACCAATGACATCATCAATCATTGGGATTTTAAAGCCGAGGATGTGGCGGCATGTATGGAAAACTGTCTGACAGACCTCACCGCCGCGATGCCGGACACTCGGTTCTTACTTATCGCGCCGCCGCCCATTCAAACCGGACAATTGCAGATGGAGCCCAGACTGTTGGTGGAATCCCAAAAATTCGGTGAATGCTACAGAGCCGCCGCCGACCGCTTGAACATCGCCTTTGCCGACGCGGCAGATTGGCAGGTAGAACCCGCTTTTGACGGCGTGCATTTTTCCGAAAAAGGCCACGCGGCCTTTGCCAAGGGCTTAAACCAAACCCTTTCACAAATGGGATTATAAAAGAAAAATACAACATCTCAATCAAAAAACCGCACCTTCATCGGTGCGGTTTCGCGGTCTTTATGGGATAAAAACAGTCTTGAGGGGTGTTGGCTTGACTTTCTTGTACAGTCGATCATCCGGGATTGTCATTATCCAAAGGGCAAAGGGTGCGCGTTCAAGAATAGTGGCAGACCATCCGCGGGCATCAAAAATCACTGTCAAAGGGTTTTTTACGGTTTTTATAGCGCTTGCGGTATTCCGTCGGCGTCATGCCCGTGCTCTTTTTAAACACTTTGCTGAAATAATTGGGCTCATGATAAGAAAGATCCAGGGCGATATTGATAATGGGCACATCGGTGTTGACAAGCATATCCTTGGCGATGTCGATTTTCCGGTTGGTCAGATAGGTGACAAAATTGACGCCGGTTTCTTTCTTGAAAATCTTGCTGAGATAATAAGAACTCATATTGGCGTATTCGCCGACCTGATCCAGGGAAATATCCTTGTGGCAGTTCATATCGATATAATTTAAGATATCATCGATGGTGTTTTTACGGTTGCTGTTTTCCGATACGGTGCGTTCAAAAATGCGGTCGATGACCTTCATGATTTCGATTTTTAAATTGTAGCGGTTTTTAAAGTGGCCGGTGAGATGGGCGCTGGTGGGCTGCGCGGGCACAGGCTGATTATTTTCTTTGGCTTCGTTCACTTCGATGGCGTAAATCTCGCTTAAAAAATGGTCCACTTCGTTTTCGATGGCCAAAAGATCATAGCCGTAATGGTCATAAAGCAAATCCAAATATTCTCCCAGGGCTTTACGGCACACCGCGTATTTCTTTTGAACAATGGCGTAAATGACCTCGTTCATCTTTTCGGTGAACAAAGAAATCTCGTTGGCTTTCAGCGAGGTAATGGCCTGTCCCACTGCTTCAAGTAGTTGTTCCGGACGGATGGGTTTTAAAAGAAAATCATCCACCTTGGCTTTGATGGCCTGATGCGCGAAGTCAAACTCGTTGAAAGCAGTGATGAGAATGACTTTTTTGGCGGGATCTTTTTTCTTGACGCGGCGCAGCACTTCAATCCCGTTAATCTCCGGAATATTGATGTCCATGAGCACAATATCGGGTTCGGTTTCGTCGATGCCCTCCATGGCCGCGGTGCCGGTGGCGGCGCTCCCCACAACTTTCACGTTGGGGGCCTGTTTGTCCAAAATCATTTTGAGGGCTTCTCTTTCCAGATGCTCGTCTTCAACAATATATACTTTATACATTTATTTGCCTCCCGGAACGGTTTTGTAGGGGATGCGCAAGATGACTTCCGTCCCCTTGGAAATTGCTTTGTTGTAGCGAATGCCGTATGTCGGCCCGTAATAATATTTCAAACGTTTGTTGGCGTTTTGAATGCCGATGCCTGTGCCGGTCGCGCTGTCGTTGGCCTCGGAGTCATCGAGGAGCACATCGATAAGATCTGGTGGAATCCCCGGCCCGTTGTCGGTGATGGTGATGACGACGTCTTGATCGTCTCTGACCGCGCGGATAACAATGCTACCGCCCTTGGAATTAGGTTCGATGGCGTGATTAATCGCATTTTCCGCGAAGGGCTGAATGGTCATAAACGGGCAGAGCACATTGCCGAGACGCGGGCTGATATCAATGTCATAGGTCAGACGGTCACCCAGGCGAACCTTTTGAATGGAGAGATAATTTTTGACGTGATCGACTTCCTCCCGGAGGGTGACAAAGTCGTTATTTTCTTTTTTCAAGGTGTAGCGCATCATATCGGAAAAAGCGAAAACCATGTCCTGGGTTTTATCGGCGTTTTCTAACATGGCCAAACGGCCGATGGTATTGAGCACGTTAAAAAGAAAATGGGGATTAATCTGGGCGCGAAGAGCTTTAAGATCGGCTTCCTTAAGCGCCGCTTCGGCCTCGGAGCGCAGTTTGACCTCTTCCATCAATTCCAGATTAGCGTTGTGGAGTTCCTTTTGCATGACGTGAATCATTTCTCGCTCCACAAGATAATTGGCGATGGTAAAGAGCAGGTTGGCCGCAGCTTCCACTTTTTCGAGGGTGGAATGCTTGGCCTGTTCGCGCAGAGCGCAAAGCCCAGGATGAGCCTCGATATTAGTGAGGGTCTCGGAACCGCGGGGAAGCTTTTTCATATCCTCGTCGGGAATAATGATTTGACCTGCCATGATGGCACCGAGATAATTGCCTTTGACCATAATGGGAACAGCCAGATCGACCAGCCCCCCGTGACAGATGAAAATGGACGGTTTGCCCGAGCGCGCGGACATGAGACCGCCGTGAGCATCGGAGAGATAGCAATAGTCGCGAAATTCATCCACTTCGCGCATGGCAGTGCAATAAGGATTAAAATTGCTGTATTCGGTAATGGGATTACCTTTATAATCAACGGTGATGGCCGCAAGCCCCGTCGCGTCGGAAAAAGTGTCCTGAATCTGCTGGAGCATGGCCACATCGATATAATCGGTTATTTTTAAGAGAATTCGCATAAAACACTTCCTCAAACAAAATTGTAAGGATTGAGTCCATTGAAACGAAAGCGAAAGGCATCAAATAATAGAATTTTTGCCCGTTGTCCGTTATTTTGTTTCTATTATAACACATTACACAAAATTTTACACTTTTTTGTCGCAAAAAAGCGAATAACTTACAAAATTTTATCTGAAACCGATGTAGCAGCGTTCTGGTGGCTTTTCTTAAAATAAACAGATGACAGGCTTGACATAAAGCGTATAATATAATGGTAGAATAAATTGAAAGAGAAGGTAAAATCAATGATAACAAAAGATATACTGGTTGCCGATCTGGTCGAACAATATCCGGAAGTGGTTCAGCCCTTAATGGGATTCGGCATGCACTGCATCGGCTGCATCGCTTCCCAGGGAGAATCTCTCGGCGAAGCGTGCATGGTCCACGGCTTGGATGCCGACGATGTCGTCGACGGTCTCAACAATTACGTCGCCAAAGCAAGAAGTTAATCGGACACCGCTAGAAGTTAACGCGCCAAAGCTACGGGATTTCCCGGCTAAGGCGCGCTTTTTTTACGCAAACACCTTTGGCGGAGAACCAATCTCATTAATACAGCAGGAAAGGCATAGGTTAACGCCTCCACGGCTTCGATACTTCTCAATTGAAAAAAACTTGTTATTTTGATACAATTATTATAAATAGAAATGTGTTAATCGATGGGGATAATCGGAGGGAATACGATGTCAGAACTCATGGCCATGATACCGAAAATACCTTTTAA
>CACZTE010000152.1 GCA_902784045.1 uncultured Eubacterium sp.
AAAGCGGACACAGCCGCTAGGCTGTTAGTGGAAGCACGCGACTTTAGTCGTGTGAGGCTTCACTATTAATCATAGGCGGAATGATCTCTTGATTTACCGCCTTGTCTTTTTTTGTTGTTTAGAGATAAAAATTATTTGATAATCCCTTAACACTTTAAAATCTGTATGGTATAATAGCTAAGATCGTTTTAAAGCATTCAAAATATTGCATATTCAGTTTTATTCCATGACATTGAAGGAGGTTGTTCTATGTCCAAACAAATGATGACGATGGATGGTAACCAGGCCGCGGCGCACGTTGCTTACGCCTTTACCGAAGTCGCCGGTATTTTCCCCATTACCCCTTCTTCACCGATGGCAGAACACGTCGACGCGTGGTCTGCGGCAGGTAAAGAAAATATTTTCGGGGAAACCGTAAAAGTTTCCGAAATGGAATCGGAAGGCGGCGCCGCCGGCGCTGTTCACGGCTCACTGGCAGCCGGTGCCTTGACGACCACGTTCACGGCGTCTCAAGGTCTGCTTTTGATGATTCCCAATATGTACAAAATCGCCGGCGAACTCTTGCCCGGTGTTTTCCATGTTTCCGCCCGTACATTGGCGGCTCACGCCCTTTGTATTTTCGGCGATCACGGCGATGTCATGGCCTGCCGTCAAACCGGTTTCGCGCTTTTGGCCAGCGGTTCCGTGCAGGAAGTCATGGATATCGGCGGTGTGGCTCACTTGGCGGCCATCAAATCCCGTGTGCCTTTCCTTCATTTCTTCGACGGCTTCCGCACCTCGCACGAAGTCCAAAAAGTCGAAGTCATGGATTATGACGTCTATAAAGAACTGGTCGATTGGGACGCCATTCAAGCCTTCCGCGATCACGCCCTCAATCCCGAACATCCCGTCACCCGCGGGACTGCCCAAAACGGCGACATTTTCTTCCAGGCCAAAGAAGCCGCCA
The DNA here is from genome assembly GCA_902784045.1 of uncultured Eubacterium sp. Taxonomy (GTDB): domain Bacteria; phylum Bacillota; class Clostridia; order Eubacteriales; family Eubacteriaceae; genus RUG12931. The sequence goes on from CACZTE010000152.1 coordinate 947, forward strand.
ATCGTTTCTACACCGCGGTGCCCGACATCGTCGAAGAATACCTCGGCAAAATCTCCGAAGTCACCGGCCGTGAATATCACAACTTCAACTATTACGGCGCGCCGGATGCTGAAGACATCATCGTCGCCATGGGCTCCATCACCGATACCACCGAAGAAACCATCGATTATCTTTTGGCCAAAGGCGAAAAAGTCGGTGTGGTCAAAGTCCATCTCTACAGACCGTTCTCCAAAGATTACCTCTTAAAAGCCATTCCGGATACGGTCAAAAACATCACGGTTCTCGACCGTACCAAAGAAAACGGCGCCATCGGCCAGCCCCTTTATCTTGACGTCTGTGCCGCTTATGTCGGCAACCCGGCAGCGCCCAAGATTTTAGGCGGTGTCTACGGTCTCGGCTCCAAAGATACCACATCCAGCGATATCAAAGCGGTTTATGACAACATGAAAGCCGCTGAACCCAAAGATCAGTTCACCCTGGCCATTGTTGACGATCTTACCCATCTCAATCTCGAAACCACTGAACAGATCAACACCATTCCCGAAGGTACCACCAGTTGTAAATTCTGGGGTCTTGGTTCCGACGGTACCGTCGGCGCCAACAAGAGCGCGATCAAAATCATCGGAGACAACACCGATCTTTACGCTCAGGGCTACTTTGATTATGACTCCAAAAAATCCGGCGGGATCACCTGTTCTCACCTGCGTTTCGGCAAACAGCCCATCAAATCACCCTATCTCATCAATCAGGCTGATTTCATTTCCTGCTCCACCGAGTCCTATGTGCACCAATACGACCTGCTCAATGGTCTGCGCAAAGGCGGCACCTTCCTGCTCAACACCGTGTGGTCACCGGAAGAAATTGACAAAGAACTGCCTGCCGATATGAAACGCTATATCGCAAACAACGATATCAAGTTCTACACTATCAACGCGACCAAAGCCGCCGAAGACATTGGTCTCGGCCGCCGCACCAACATGATTATGCAGGCTGCCTTCTTCAAACTGGCGGATATCATCCCCATTGAAGACGCGGTCAAATACTCCAAAGCCAGCATCAAGAAAACCTACGGCAAAAAAGGCGACAAGATCGTCGAAATGAACTACGCCGCCGTCGATGCCGGTATCGATCCCGAAATCCTCAAACAATTCGACGTTCCCGCCGATTGGGCAAACGCCGAAGACGCTCCGGCAGCGGAAAGCACCGATCCCAAATTTGTCAAGGAAATCGTGCGTCCCATCGGCCGTTTCGAAGGCTCAACCATTCCGGTTTCCGCTTTTGAAGGCTATGAAGACGGTACATGGATTGCCGGCACCTCCGCTTATGAAAAACGCGGTATCGCTGTCAACGTGCCCGAATGGAACATCGACAATTGTATTCAATGCAACCAATGCTCTTTCGTCTGTCCTCACGCGGCCATCCGCCCGATTCTTGTGACAGAAGAAGAAAAAGCCGCCGCGCCCGAAGGATTTGAAACCAAAAAAGCCAACGGCAAAGCATTGGCGGGTCTTAGTTATCGCATTCAGGTTGATGTCCTTGATTGCACCGGTTGCGGCAACTGTGTCGACGCTTGCATCGCCAAGAACAAAGCCCTTGAAATGAAACCCATCCATACCCAAGCATCTCAACAGGACAATTGGGACTATGCGATGAGCGTTCCCGTCAAAGATGACAGAATGGACAAATATTCCGTCAAGGGAAGCCAG
>CACZTE010000153.1 GCA_902784045.1 uncultured Eubacterium sp.
AGAGATCGAATGTTCTGTCGGTTTTGATCAGGAGAAAAGTCTGCAAATTCCGGAATTGTTGTTTGGTTTTGGTTTTTATCGAAAACTATAACCTGCATTCACTAAAGATTCGTTTTAATCAAAACGCTTCATCACTTACAATTTTCAATCAAAAGGAGCTATCATGAATAAAATTTATGTGACCGGCCTTGGCCCCGGTTTGCACAGTCATATGACAGAAGAAGCCAAAGCGTCTTTAGAAGCGGCGGATGTTATTGTCGGATACAAAACTTATATCAAATTGATTGAGGGACTTGTTGACGGCAAGACCATTTTGGAATCCGGCATGCGCAAAGAGCGCGACCGCTGTAAAGAATGTTTAGAGATTGCAAAAGAAGGCAAAACCGTCACCCTGGTCAGTTCGGGAGATGCCGGCGTTTACGGTATGGCCGGTATTATGCTGGAAATGGCGGAGTCTGAAGGCGCGGACATTGACATCGAAGTCGTCCCAGGCATTTCCGCTGCCAACGCCGCGGCTGCCACATTGGGCGCGCCTTTGATGCATGATTATTGTGTCATCAGCTTGAGCGATCTCTTAACCGATTGGGATGTAATTAAAAAACGCATTCGATGCGCTGGAGAAGGTGATTTTGTCATCGCTCTTTACAATCCCAAAAGCAAAGGCCGTCCGACCAATATCAATACCTGTCAGGAAATCTTATTAAAATATAAATCGAAAGATACGCCTGTGGGTATCGTTCGCAACGCGAAACGTGAAGATGAAAAGATGATAATTACAACACTTGAAAAAATGTGTGACGCCGAAATCGATATGTTTTCGATGGTGATTATCGGTAATTCTAAAACTTATGTCACAAAAGACGGAAAAACAATGATTACACCGCGAGGTTATCAGCTGTGATTTTGCTGTTGGGGGGGACCCTTGACGGCCGAATAGCGGCCGTTTCTCTGGCGGAAAAAGGAAGAGATGTTATCTATTCATCAGTAAGCGGTTATAACGCGCCGCAAGAAACCGAGCATCTTATATGCCGGTCGGGCGCAATGGCGCAGGATGCCCTGGAAACCTTTGTTTTCGAACAGGGCATATCCATTATTGTCGACGCGACGCACCCTTACGCAAAAGCGGCTTCCGTTGCTGCGATGGCGGCGGCGAAAAATACCGGCGTCCGTTATGTGCGCCTGGAGCGCCCCGGCATCGAAAGTTTGACTGTCCCGACGGATGCTGTCCTGCATTTTGAACATTATGAAGGCGCTGTTGATTTTCTCAATCATCACCCGGGAAATATTCTCACGACGACAGGTAGCCGTGAGCTTGCCCGGTATGAAAAGATTGACAAGGATCGGATTTTTGCCCGTGTGTTGCCGACTTCCAAAGTTATCGCGGAATGTGAGGCGTTGGGCTATAAACCCTCTCGGATTATTGCTATGCAGGGTCCCTTTACCAAAGAAATGAACATCGCGATGATGCACACCTTTGATATCAAATATCTGACGACAAAGGACAGCGGTGATATCGGCGGTGTGGCCGAAAAAATAAGCGCAGCCGCTGCCTGCGGTGTAAAAGTGCTCTGCATCGACAGACCGCGTTTAAGCTATCCGGAAGTTTGTGCGACACCTGAAGACCTTGTTAAGATCCTTTAAAGATGATATGATGGACCTGTCCGAAGGGCTTGGCCGATAGGTGAAGCTTATCGCTCTTTTTGGTAACAGGCTGATTATTCAATTCAAGCGGCTTGTGGGAGCCGCTTTTATTTTGGAGACATGATGAAAAAAGCAAAGAAAATAATGTTTCAAGGAACGGGCTCATCTGTTGGTAAGAGCTTGATTTGTGCGGCTGTCTGTCGAATTCTCAATGATGACGGCTATCGCGTTATGCCGTATAAATCTCAGAATATGGCATTAAACTCATATATCACCGCGGATGGCAAAGAGATGGGTCGCGCCCAGGTGACCCAGGCTGAATGTGCCCGTGTCGAGCCGGATGTGGCAATGAATCCCGTGCTTTTAAAACCCAATTCGGACGTCGGTTCACAGGTGATATTAAACGGCGTTGCAGAGTTTAATATGAACGCCGTGGAATATCACGCCTACAAAGCCAGACTGACCGAAGTGGTCATGGATGCTTATAATAAACTTGCCGCCGATTCCGACGTGGTTTGTATTGAAGGGGCCGGATCACCGGCGGAAATCAATCTTCGGGAAAATGACATCGTTAATATGGGGCTGGCGGAAATGGTGGACGCTCCGGTGGTGCTTATCGGCGATATTGACCGCGGCGGCGTTTTCGCGTCAATTTACGGCACAATCAAGCTGTTGGAGCCTGAAGAACAAGCGCGTATTAAAGGATTTATTATTAATAAATTCCGCGGAGACGTCAAATTGCTTCAGCCCGGAATCGATATGATTGAAGAAAAAGTGGGCGTGCCCTGTCTTGGCGTGGTGCCCTATACCAGACTGATCATAGACGATGAGGATTCCGTGACCGAGCGGTGGCATGAAAAACGCGACGGCGCCATTACCATCGGCGTGGTCAGGCTGCGTCATATTTCTAATTTTACCGACTGTACGGTGTTTGACATGTATTCCGATGTCAAAGTGGAGTACTACGCCAATCAACGGGAGATGGCCAGAGCCAATCCGGATTTGCTTGTGGTACCTGGCAGTAAAAATACCATTGATGATATCATCAAACTCAGAGAAAGCAAAATGGCCGATGAAATTATTCGCCTTCACGAATCGGGGGTGCCGGTCATCGGCATTTGCGGCGGTTATCAAATCATCGGCAAAACGATTTCCGACCCAGGTCATGTAGAATCGGAAACGGAAACCACCGAAGGTCTCGGCCTTTTGGATATTACCACGGAGCTCAGGGAGTCTAAACAAACAACCCGGAAGAATGGTGTTATCACATCGGATGTTCTTGATTTAAACGTCGAAGGTATGGCGGTAGCCGGCTATGAAATTCACATGGGAGAAAGTATCTGCGGAGAGGACAGCGACATTTTTTGCACGCTGGAAGATGGCAGAGCGGACGGCGCCGTGTCGAAAGACAAGACGGTTATGGGAACATATCTTCACGGCATTTTTGATAACGATGATTTTCGTGAAGCGCTGATTGCCTCGTTAAAGGCCAAAAAAGGAATCGAGGAAAGCGAACGCGTTGATTTTGCCGCTTTTAAAGACGGGCAGTACAACTTGCTCGCGTCTGCTGTGCGCGAATCCCTCGATATGGAAAAATTAATGGCTATTATTGACGCTTCCTAAAGAAACAGCGTTTATCATAGATTTTGACAGACAATTTCTGAGAAATCGGCACTGAGCCGGAAAGGGAAGCAGTATGTTTAATGAAATGACCATGGGTCAGTGGACGATTATGACTGTTTGCGCTGTGGTACTCGATTTGATTATCGGCGATCCGCTGGCGCAGATACATCCGATTGTACTCATCGGCCGATTAATCGGTTTTTTGACGAAAAAAATGAATCATGGCAAATCCCGAAGATTTAAAGGCTTCATTATGTGGGTGATCGTCATCGCGATGACGATGCTGTGTGTGATTGCCATTCAGTATTTTACATTTATTCACGCGAGACCGATATTTTATTTTATCAACGTGTGGCTACTTGCCATGACCCTTGCGGAAAAGAGCCTTAAACAATCGGTGCTTGATGTAGCGGACGCGCTGCATCACAGCATCGAAGAAGCGCGGGTTAAAGTAGGATATCTGGTAGGAAGGGATACGACACAGTTAAACGCCGATGAAATAATCCGAGCAACGGTGGAAACCACAGCGGAAAACACCATCGACGGTGTCCTCGCGCCCTATTTTTATATGCTCATCGGTATCGGTGTCAGTCATTTTGTTCCATTTCTGAATCCAACGGTTTTCGCTTTGATCTATAAAGCGGTCAATACGATGGATTCAATGGTCGGCTACAAACAGGAACCCTATACGGATTTTGGTTATTATCCCGCTAAAATTGATGATGTCTTTAATTATCTACCGGCTCGTCTGGGAAGCTACATGATGATAATCGGCGGGGCGTTTTTGGGCTATGACGCCGGTAATGCCGTCCGTATATACAGGCGGGATCGCTGGAATCATAAAAGTCCCAATGCCGGACATCCCGAATCAGTGGTGGCGGGGCTTTTGCGCGTGAGACTCGGTGGTGATAATATCTATTTCGGAGAAGTGGTACATAAACCCACCATCGGCGATTCGGACTATCCGCTCACTGTGGCCGATATCGGCCAGACTTCCACCATTATGGTGACGTCGGAAATTGTAATGGTGATTCTTGGAACCGCGATTTTTTTGGGAATCAGCTACGCTGTCGGGTTTTGATGCTTTAATAAATGACGATTTATTTCAAAAGGAAAAATCTTCCTGCCAACCGGCTCTGGAAGCGAACTAAAAAATATACAATCGGAGGAACGCTATGAACAAACACGGCGGCTATTTCGGCACCGACAAAGACATGATTGATTTTTCTGTCAACATCAATCCGAACGGGATGCCCGCGGGGCTTAAATTTGATCTTGTGGCTGCCCTTGACGGTTTGGGAAAATATCCAGATATTTCGGGAGAGCCTCAGCGCGAGCAGATTGCCGGGCGTCTCGGCGTGAGCGCGGATAATATTATCCTCGGAAACGGCGCCATCGAAATTATTTATCTTTATGCCAGAGCTTTTGCCGATGCCGGTAGACCGGCACTCATTATTGCGCCCACTTTTAATGAATATCATCGGGCGCTACTTGTTGCCGGATGGCATTCGGTCACGGAGATTCCATTTACAGAAAAAGACGAATTCCGTATCAATCCCGAGGCGCTCATCAAAATGATAAATGATGTCAAACCCCATACCGTCTTTTTGTGCAATCCCAATAACCCGACGGGCGTGGCGTATTCACCGGATTATCTCGGCCATATTTTTGAACGGGTCGGGCGTGATGTCCATTGGTTTATTGACGAATCCTTTATTGATTTCTCATCCAAAGGCTCCTGCATCGATGTGATGATTGAGCGTGATTTGCCGATGGTGTTGCTCCGGTCTATGACCAAATTTTACGGCCTTCCGGGGCTTCGCGTCGGTTACGCTGTGGGCAGAGAAGATATCATTGATGCCCTTGCCGGCGAGCAAATGCCATGGTCCGTCAATCATTTGGCTCTATCGGTGATTGACACATTGCTTTCGGACCGCAAATTTTCCGAGCAGTCCAAGTCATTTATCAAATCTGAACGTCGCCGTGTTTTTCTGGAATTGTCTAAAATCAAAGGCATTAAGGTTTACCCCAGTTCGGCTAATTTTCATCTTTGCGCGCTGAAATCCGGTACGGCGGCGGCACTCAACGCGGGGCTGAATCTGTGCGGCATCAATATCCGCACTTGTGAGGACTTCGCGGGACTGGATGAAAAGTATTTTCGCATCGCGGTGAAAAAAAGAGAAGAGAACGACAAGCTCATCGCTGTTTTGTCAAATATGGTGGAATAGAGCTTAAAGGAGGGTGGCATATGGGTCATTTGACATTTATTACCGGCGGCGCGCGAAGCGGCAAAAGCACCTTCGGCGAAAAACTGGCCATGGAATCCGACGGCAATGTGGTTTATATCGCGACGGCGGTAGCCTTTGATGACGGCATGAAAGACCGCATTAAACATCACCGGGAAAGAAGGCCTGATGAATGGACAACCATTGAACGCTACCGGGATTTTAAAAATCTTCCCGATGATCCGGGTTTTCTCGAAGCGGATACTGTGCTTTTGGATTGCCTGACGGTGCTCATTACCAATCAGATGATGGATACGGGCATTGATTTTGACACTGTTCCCGCGGAAAAAGTCTGGGACATTGAAGCGGATATCATGAAGGATATCGAGACGGCGTTAGATCTGATGCGTGACAAAAATGTCATCGTGGTCGCCAACGAAGTAGGACTCGGTCTTGTTCCCGCCTACAGGATGGGCTCTTTCTTTCGGGATATCGCCGGTAGAATCAATCAAATGATGGCCGGCCGGGCGGATGATTTTTATTTTTGCGTATCGGGCGTGCCGATGAAGGTGAAATGAGCGCTTTCGTTGTGAGAGGTTTTTGCTCGATAAGTGTTTGCCTTCGGAAGGTGGTTTCTCTAACTTTTTTTTCTCGCAGATATCGCTGATACACGCGGATTAAGCAATAAAAATTAAATTATTTATCTGCGATTATCCGCGTAATCTGCGAG
>CACZTE010000154.1 GCA_902784045.1 uncultured Eubacterium sp.
AAGGGTAATCCTGTCGAAGAGCGTAAAATTCAGCGTCTTTTCCGCAATCCAGAGCTCTCACGCATGATTATCCGCTGTAATGACTTTGGTGCCGGCGGTGTGTCCGTGGCGATTGGAGAGTTGGCGGACAGCCTTGATATCGATTTGGACAAAGTGCCAAAGAAATATGAAGGACTCGACGGCACGGAGCTTGCGATTTCCGAATCGCAAGAACGGATGGCTGTTGTTGTCGACGCAGCTGACGCAGAGCGGTTTATCGCTCTCGGCGACAGCGAAAATCTGGAAGTAACACCTGTCGCGGTGGTGACTGATACGAGAAGATTGCGTATGAAATGGCGGGGAGAAACAATTCTCGATCTTTCCCGAGCGTTTTTAAATACCAACGGCGCGGATCAAAGCACCGATGTGCTTGTGAAAGAGCCTGTGTTAGAAAATGCTTTTGTGCCATTTAACGACATCAAAAAAAGAACCTTTGATCTTTTGTCCGATCTCAATGTTGCGGGGCAAAAAGGTCTCGGGGAAATGTTTGATTCCACCATCGGTGCCGGTACGGTGACTATGCCTTACGGCGGGAAATATTGTCTGACGCCGCAAGACGGCATGGCGGCTAAAATCCCGGTCGAACATGGCGATACGTCAACAGTCAGCATTATGACATATGGATACAATCCAACCTTGGCGAAGCAAAGTCCTTTCCATGGAGCTGCCTCCGCAGTGGTGGAATCATTGGCAAAAGCAGTGGCGATGGGGGGCGATTATCATGATGTTCGGCTGAGTTTTCAGGAATATTTTGAAAGACTCGGCAAAGATCCCGTTAAATGGGGAAAACCTTTTTCGGCGCTTCTCGGCGCTTTCGAAGCCCAGGATGCCCTGAATATTCCCGCAATCGGGGGCAAGGATTCCATGTCCGGTACCTTTGAAGATCTCACCGTTCCGCCGACACTCATTTCTTTCGCGGTTTGCGCGGCGGACATTGGCCATGTGGTGACCGGTGAGTTTAAACAGGCAGGCTCAAATATTTATCGTTTTACCATCAATAAAGACCAAAACGGTTTTATCGATTATGAAAGCGTCAAAAATAATTTTGACCGGGTAACAGCGCTCATCGGAGAGGGTAAAGTGCTTAGCGCCCGCTCGGTGGGACAGCACGGTATGATGGCTGAAGTCCTGAAAGCAGCGTTTGGCAATAAAATCGGCGTTCGATTTGACGATGCCATAACAGAAGAAGATCTTTTCTCCCCAGCTCCGGGAGATTTGATTATCGAAACCTGTGAAATCATTGCGGATGCCGCGCTTGTTGGCGTTACCGTACAAGAACCCCAGGTACTTGTTGATGACACGGTGATTGATTTGGAAGAATTAATCAGCGCATGGCAAAAACCTTTATGGGATATTTATCCGGAAACGGCAGAAGCACCCGGAAAAGCCCAAAATGTATCATTTGACAAAGGGCCGGTTATCGCATCGTCTTCATCCTTCGCGACGCCGCGGGTATTTATTCCTGTTTTCCCCGGTACTAATTGCGAATACGATACGGTCAAAGCCTTTGAACGCGCGGGGGCCGTTTGCGAAACGGTAATCTTTAACAACCGCAGCGCGCAGGCAATCGACGCGTCAATCGATCAAATGGTTAAGGCGATCGACAACGCGCAGATGATTATGCTTCCCGGCGGATTCAGCGCCGGCGATCAGCCTGATGGCTCCGGAAAATTTATCGCGGCAGTTTTTAGAAATCCGAAGATTGCCGACGCTGTAATGAAACTCTTAAAATCCCGAGATGGCTTGATGCTCGGCATTTGCAACGGCTTCCAGGCTCTTGTCAAACTGGGACTTTTGCCCGACGGCGAAATCAAATCACTGACACCGGATATGCCGACATTGACCTACAACACCATCGGCAGACATATTTCCGCGATGGCCGTGACCAAAGTCGTCTCAAACTTGTCTCCATGGCTTGCAGGAGCACAACTTGGCGGACTTTACCGCGTTCCTGTTTCCCACGGGGAAGGTCGGTTTGTCGCCAATGATGCAGTGATTGAAAAACTTATCAAAAACGGACAAATCGCCACCCAATATGTCGATTTTGACGGAAATGCGACGATGGACGGTAATTATAATCTCAATGGTTCTGTGTGTGCCATCGAAGGGATTACCAGCGCCGATGGACGCATTTTGGGTAAAATGGGACACAGTGAACGCATCGGAAAAGGACTTTACCAAAATATTCCCGGAGAAAACGATCAAAAGATCTTTGAATCCGGCGTTAACTATTTCAGATAGACTTTATAGATGATAGATAACAGACGATATAAATTAAAACCACCACTGTCATCAAGTGAATTCGCGTGTTTTTGGTTGTCATTTCGCAAATAGTCATCACAATGATTTGACGTTCAATGCGCTTGATAATAATAAAAAATTGAAAAAGGAGAAAAAATGGCAAAGGTTGCTGTGATTATGGGAAGCGATTCGGATTTTGAAGTGGTCAAAAAATGTTTGACCGCTCTGGAGCGATTTGATATTGACTACGAAGTGGAAGTTATTTCCGCTCATCGTAATCCTGAAAAACTGTTTCAATACGCGAGTACCGCCGAAGAACGCGGTATCGAAGTGATTATCGGCGCTGCGGGAAAGGCAGCTCATTTGCCTGGTGTCATAGCCGGTATGACACCGCTGCCGGTAATCGGCATTCCCATTAAGACATCTTTTCAGGGTGGCTTGGATTCGCTGCTTTCCATCGTTCAGATGCCCTCAGGGGTTCCTGTGGCAACGGTGGCCGTCAATGGTGCCGAAAATGCGGGGATTCTCGCGGCGCAGATCCTTTCGGTGAAGTATCCCGAACTGCGAAGCAAAATGAAACAATACAAAGAAGAGCTTGACGACGCGGTCAAAGCCAAAAATGATAATTTGCATAAACTCATGGGCGAATAAGGAGGTTACAAAGGTGCAAAAATTAGAACAGCTGTACGAAGGCAAAGCAAAGAAAGTTTTTAAAACAGACGATGATAATCTTTATATCATAGAATACAAGGATGATGCCACCGCTGGAAACGGTGCTAAAAAAGGAACTATTGCCGGAAAAGGTGTCATTAACAATAAAATGACCGGGATGATTTACGATATGCTGGCCGCCCATGGTATTAAAACACATTTGGTAAAAGTGCTTTCCGATAATGAGCAATTGGTCAAGGCCGTGACGATTTTTCCTCTTGAAGTTATCGTCAGAAACACGGCGGCGGGCTCCATCAGCAAACGTGTCGGCATTCCCGAAGGGACAGTTTTGTCCGAACCTATTTTTGAGTTTTCATATAAAAATGATGATTATGACGATCCGTTAATTAACGACGATTACGCGGTTGTCATGGGTCTTGCTACCCGGGATGAAATTGCCTATATCCGACAAACCACACTGAAAATCAACGAAATCCTCAAAGACTTTTTCGCCCAACGTGGTGTCAATTTAATCGACTTTAAAATCGAGTTTGGCAAAACAGCTGATGGAGAAATTCTCCTGGCCGATGAAATTTCACCGGATACCTGCCGGTTTTGGGACGCGAAAACCGGGGAAAAACTGGATAAAGATCGTTTTAGACGTGACATGGGCGGCATCGAAGAAGCATATCAGGAAATGCTTCGCCGGGTCGGTGATAAATAAAAACTGTTCCAAAAATCATGATGAGATACGATTGTCTATAAGAGCACGAGCAATGAAACGCTTGTGCGGCTTTTTACCGCAGATAGACATATCTATTTCTTATTACAATGATTAAATAGAAAGGAAAGAGCATGACAAAAACTAATGCTTACAAAACAGCGGGCGTTGATGTTGAGGCCGGTTACGAATCCGTTCGGCTGATTAAAGAGGATGTCAAACGCACTTTCAGCCGTTATGTGCTTTCGGAGCTTGGCGGGTTCGGAGGTCTCATTGAATTGCCGGAAGGCTATCAAAAACCTGTGCTTGTTTCCGGAACCGACGGAGTGGGGACCAAGCTCATGATTGCGTTTATGACGGACCGCCATGATACTGTGGGCATCGACTGTGTGGCCATGTGCGTCAATGATATTCTTTGCCAAGGAGCAAAACCGTTGTTTTTCTTGGACTATATTGCCTGCGGAAAAAATAATCCCCAAAAGATCGCTTCAATCGTTAAAGGTGTAGCGGAAGGCTGTGTGAGAGGCAACATGGCTTTAATCGGTGGAGAAACCGCAGAAATGCCCGATATGTATGCGGAGGATGATTATGATCTCGCCGGATTTGCCGTCGGTGTGGCGGAAAAGGAAAAAATCATCACCGGTGCGTCCATCAAAGCTGGAGATGTTTTAATCGGTTTGCCGTCTTCCGGCGTTCATTCCAACGGTTTTTCCCTTGTCAGAAAACTTGTTTTTAAAGACAATAAACTTGACGTCAATACAAAATCTGATACTCTCGGCGGCACCATCGGAGAGACCCTTTTGACGCCCACAAAAATCTATGTTCAATCTGTCGAGCCCTTAATTGATCGTTACGACATTGCCGGTATGTGTCATGTGACGGGCGGCGGTTTTTATGAAAATATTCCTCGCATGATTCCTGATGGCCTTTGTGCCAAAATTGATACATCAGCCATTGCACCGGTGCCGATTTTTGATTATCTGCGGGAATTGGGCGATCTTGACATTGACGATATGTACCATACTTTCAATATGGGAATCGGTTTTGTCATTGCCATCGACAAAAATCAAGCGGACGCCGTGATGACATCTCTTAAAGCTTCGGGCGAAGCGCCGGTCGTTTTAGGAGAAATCATTCCCGGAGAGGAGAAAATCATTTTATGATGAAAATCGGCGTACTCATTTCTGGAGGCGGCACCAATTTACAGTCAATCATTGATACGGTTCACGGGAAAAGCGGAGAAATTGCTGTCGTCATTTCCAATAAGGCAGATGCCTATGGTTTGACCCGCGCTAAAAACGCGGATATTCCCGCTGAAGTCATTGTTGAGAACGACTGTGCAGATGTCGATGATTTCAACGCGAAAATGATTGATGTTCTGAAAGATTATGATGTGGAACTCGTCGTTTTGGCTGGATTTATGCGGATTTTAACGCCTGCCTTTATCGCGGCATATCCAAATCGCATCGTGAATATTCACCCGGCATTGATTCCGTCATTTTGCGGTGAGGGATTTTACGGTATGCGTGTGCACCGCGCGATTTTCGAATATGGCGTAAAGATCAGCGGCCCGACGGTCCACTTTGTCAACGAAGAAGCTGACGGCGGTCCGATTATCGCGCAAAAGGCAGTACCGATTGATGATTGCGAAACGCCTGAAGCCATCGCAGCAAAGGTGCTTGAAGAAGAGCACAAATTGCTTCCCTGGGTAGTTGAGCAAATTTGTCTTGGCCGAGTCCATGTGGACGGCAGACGGGTTACAATCGATCGTGTTTAAAATATTCATAGCATTTTACAACGAATTTGATTTTACAATATAGAAAGAGTTGGTTTTACCGGTTTTGGTAGTTAGATTCCCTATAATATGGAGGAAAAATAAATGAGAGCATTAATTTCGGTTTCTGATAAGACAGGTGTCGTGGATTTGGCCAAACGTCTTGAGGCTAAAGGTTGGGATATTATTTCCACCGGAGGGACTGCCCGCGCGATTCGCGAAGGCGGGGTAGAGGTCAAGGACGTGTCAGATATAACTGGTTTTCCTGAGTGTTTGGATGGCCGTGTTAAAACACTTCATCCTCTAATTCACGGTGGTATTTTAAATATTCGCGGCAATGCAGCGCATCAAGAACAAGTTAAAAAACTTGGTATTCAAAATATTGATCTTCTGGTAATTAATCTTTATCCTTTTAAAAACACGATGCTGAAACCCGGTGTGGCTTTTGAAGAATGCATTGAAAACATTGATATCGGCGGACCGACTATGTTGCGTTCAGCGGCAAAGAATTTTAACGATGTTACGGTGGTCGTTGATCCGGATGATTATGAAGTGGTTATTGACGAAATCGAAAAAGACGGCTACACCACTTATGAAACCCGTTATCGTCTGGCTCTTAAAGTCTTCCAGACAACCAGTCATTATGATGCGATGATCGCGGATTTCCTTCGTGAAAAAGTGGATGGAGATATTTTAGCGCAGGATACTATCACCCTTACATATGAAAAAGCACAGGAATTGCGTTACGGTGAAAATCCCCATCAGCGAGCAGCGTTTTATCGTCAGGTTACAGGCACAAAAGGAACACTGGTCAACGCGGTTCAGCTTCAGGGTAAAGAACTTTCTTATAATAATATCAATGACACCAATGGCGCTCTGGAAATTCTGAAAGAATATACCGATGAGCCGACAGTTGTGGCAGTCAAACATGCCAATCCTTGCGGTGTGGCCTCCGCGGACAGCATTTCGGAAGCATATCGTAAAGCATATGAAGCGGACCCGACATCCATTTTCGGCGGAATTGTCGCGGCAAACCGTGAAATCGACGCTGCGACAGCCGAACAAATGGTCAAGATTTTTCTGGAAGTCATTGTCGCTCCCGGCTTTACTGACGAAGCCAAAGAAATTCTTGCTGCGAAATCCAATTTACGTCTGCTTGTATTGGATGATATTCTCTATCGTGAACCGGGTTACGAGTATAAAAAAGTTATGGGCGGTATGCTCGTAATGGAAAGCGATGTTGAATTATTCAGCAAAATGGAAGTGGTGACCGATCGAAAACCGACAGAAAAAGAAATGGAAGATTTACTCTTTGCGTGGAAAGCTGTGAAAAACACAAAATCCAACGCCATTACCCTCGCGAAAGATAAATGCATGGTGGCCAATGGCCCGGGACAGGTCAATCGTATTTGGCCGATGGAAAACTGTGTAGAACATGGCGGTGAAAATGTTAAAGGCGCCGTGCTTGCTTCCGATGCCTTTTTCCCATTTGATGACGTAACCAAAGCGGCTGCCGCCGCAGGCATTACGGCGATTATTCAACCCGGTGGATCCATTCGTGACGAAGATTCCATCAAAGTATGTAATGAAAACAACATCGCGATGGTTTTTACCGGTATGCGTCATTTTAAACATTCATAAAAAATTAAAATCAAACAGTGCGTTCGCGCACTGTTTGATTTCATGTTATTTGATTATTATATCACCATTAATATTGAGAGGTAAAACATGCGAGTAATGATTAT
This sequence comes from uncultured Eubacterium sp., assembly GCA_902784045.1. Taxonomy (GTDB): domain Bacteria; phylum Bacillota; class Clostridia; order Eubacteriales; family Eubacteriaceae; genus RUG12931. Next base: position 7,172 of record CACZTE010000154.1, read on the forward strand.
TGGTTCCGGCGGCAGAGAACACGCGATCGCCTGGAAAATTGCCCAGAGTCCTAGGGTAGATAAGCTTTTCTGTGTTCCCGGGAACGGTGGCATGCATGAGATTGCGGAATGCGTTAATCTTTCGGTGGAAGATATTGACGGCTGTGTTGCCTTTGCCAAAGAAAAAAACATCGATTTGGTGGTTGTCGGTCCCGAAGTGCCTTTGGTGTTGGGAATGGCCGATGCCATGCAGGCCGAAGGAATCCGCGTTTTCGGCCCCAACAAAAAATGCGCCCAATTTGAGGGGAGCAAAGCTTTTACCAAAGATTTTTTATATCGACACAACATTCCAACTGCTGGATATAAAGAATATACATCTTATGAAGATCTCGTTGCGGATGTTGGCATCTTCGGTTATCCGATGGTCATTAAGGCTGATGGACTTGCCGCCGGAAAAGGTGTTGTTATTCCAGAGACTGAAGAAGACGCCAAAGCGGCTATGGCTGAAATGATGCTTGACCGAAAATTTGGTGATGCCGGTAATAAAGTTGTCATAGAAGAATTTTTGACGGGCGTTGAGGCTTCCATCCTCTGCTTTGTTGACGGTAATACTATTCGTCCGATGGAAAGCGCTAGAGATTACAAACGCGCGTTTGACGGTGATCAAGGCACCAATACCGGCGGAATGGGGAACTATTCACCCAATGATCTTTTTGCTGATGAAATGCTTAATCAGCGTATTGAGGATACGATTTTAAAACCGATTATCGAAGGCTTTAAAGCTGACGGCATGGATTTTGTCGGGGTGCTCTTTATCGGCCTGATGATTAAAGACGGCGAGCCCAAAGTGCTTGAGTTTAATGTGCGTTTCGGAGATCCTGAAGCGCAAGTTGTTCTTCCGAGAATGGAAAGTGATTTGGTTGATATCATGGAAGCGTGTATCGACGGTCAACTGGCAGAAATGCCGATCGAATGGAAAGATGAAGCGGCGGTTACGGTCGTTTTGGCCTCCGGCGGTTATCCCGACAGCTACACAAAAGGATATCCCATTTCCGGAATAGACGATGTCAAAAACTGCGTGGTTTTCCATGCCGGTACAACTTTAAAAGATGGGGAACTTGTTACTTCCGGTGGTCGCGTACTCGCTGTGACGGCATTGGGTGAAACCAAAGACGCCGCAAGACAAATCGTGTATGGTGAAATTGACAAAATCAAATTCAAAGACAGCTTTTACAGAAAAGATATTGCCTCCGGAAAATAAAAAAATTGAAAATCAGTCGCCGCACTCTCGTGACTTTAGTCATGAGTTAGGCGGCTTTCTGTAGTCTTTTCTACATACATATGGTATAATATAAATATGGATAAAACAGTTTATTTTTCTATGCCTAATGACGTTACGCATGGTCGAGGTTA
>CACZTE010000155.1 GCA_902784045.1 uncultured Eubacterium sp.
GCACACGTCATAATGAACCCTATTCTGCCAAAAAAAGCAATCATTCTCCCAGCAACAATAGAGCGCCATCATTATCCCTCTGCGATGTATTTTTCATGCGGAAAACAGGATTTTGTCATGAAAATAGAACGGCCTTTCACCCAAGCTTAAAAGCCACGACGATGGGTGTGATTTATACAATCAAAATCGGCACGCGAAGAGAAATCTCTCGAGTTGCAAAAAACCTACCAATTCTCCGGTTTGATTCAGAAAATCAGTAGGTTTTTAATCAATCGTTTATTGGTCGCTTTCAAAAGAGCTTGATTGATCTGCTTTAAACATAAAGATCTGATGATAATGGTAAAAATCTGCTCCATCGGTGTTTTGGATTTTTATTCACTCATCGCGCCGTGTTCTCTGCAAAAGTCATAAAACGCGTCCACAGGCACCGGCTTGGAAAAATAATATCCCTGAAACAGTTCACAGCCCATACCGGACAGCATTTCGAACTGTGACGCCGTCTCAACGCCTTCGGTTAATGACACAATGCCCAAATCCTTGGCCATGTTGATTGTATGGCGCAGAATGACCTGAGAACGGGCGACATTATCCTTTTTCTGCAAAAATCCCATATCGATTTTCAGCACATCTACCGGCATATCGTTGAGGAGATTGAGGGAGGAATAACCGCTTCCAAAATCGTCCATTTCAATGATAAATCCATCTTTTCTCAGGCGATCCAGCATTTTCAAACGGTTTTCCGCATCGGTCATCATCACCGTTTCCGTAATTTCCACCCGAAGCTTTTCCGGAGAAATGCCATAGGTCTTGACCAAAGCGTTTAATTCCGCTTCGATATCCATAAAATAAAAATCTTTAGGAGAGATATTAATGGAAATAAATTGATCGTAGCCTTTGGCCTGCCATTCCCTTAGCAGTTCGCAGGCGCAGCGCCAGATATGTCTATCCACATCGGCAATCAAACCGTTTTGTTCAAAAACCGGAATAAACCTAAACGGCGGCAAGAAACCGTGGGTCGGATGAATCCATCGAACCAGAGCCTCGGCGCCGATTAAATTGCCCGCGCTGTCGGTGATGGGCTGAAGGTAAGGCACAATCTGCCGCGTCTTAATGGCTTCGTGCACTTCCGAAGAGATAATCTGTCCCCACAGTGTATTATCACGCATGGCCTGGTCGTAATAGGCAACATCGGCATGTCTGTCGTGTTTGATGGTCGAAATGGCCATGTGCGCGCGGTCAAACATCACCGATACTTCCAACTCGCGGTTGGTGATTTCATACACACCGAAATGTACCACCAATTTTTGGACAATGGTCCCTTTTTTATTTTCAATGTTGGAGAACTGTTTCCTAAACACTTCCTCATCATAATCGGCAGACGGCATAAACAGACCGAAATTATCCGCGGTGATTCGGCCGTAAAAACCGTTTGGCCCGACGCAATCAGGAAGTTTTCCCGCCAAAAGTTTAAGGGTATCATCTCCGGTTTGTCTGCCGAAGACATCATTAATCAGTTTGAAATGATCCACGTCCAAAAAAACAATCGTGTAGTCCGTGTCGGGGTTCTCGTCAATCGTCTTGCGGATGCACTCCATCAGATGCGTGCTATTAAAGATACCCGTCAAAGGATCGTGGGCCGCTTTATAGGTTTCGCGCATGAGAGCCAGCTGCTGTTCCGTGTTGTCGCGGACGCTGAACAGTGATCCGATGACTTTGCCCTTGTCATCTTTGACCACGTGTTTTTCCTGAATATAATAGCGCACACCGTCCTCATCAACGATCATCTCCTGGGTTTGCCAATCACCTTTTTCCTGTTTTGTCTCCCCGAAGATATCCCGAAGCCGCCCCGCGACCTTGGTAAAATCCCCGTCGGTAATCCCCAGAAATTCAAGTCCCGAATCGTTGGCCCAGATACATCGGTTAAACCTGGTGTAAAAATAGAGCGCTTCGCTTTTTTGAGACGCGTAATCCGCCAGCATTTTATCTAACAGCCGCAACGGCCTGTAATACATCGTAAAATAAAAAACCAGCAGACCGAAAATGCCAAAACCGATCATCGAAAAATCGAGGGGTATTCTGAAGAAAATATAAAATGACTGCCAAATCCCTCCGAAAATCATCGAAAGGAATATAACCAGATAGCGTTCTGAATAAAGTTTCGGCGATTTGACGATTTGATAAAGGAAAATCAGGATGCAACCCAAGAAAATAAGATAATCTACCACACGGTGATACGTTTGGCCGATGAGCGGGATAAACGTAAAATACGGTAGACCGTCCACCATGACCTGCTGCGTCACAAAAACGTGGTGGAAAAAGGGATTGAGGACATAGGAAATCACATCAATCATCAAGACCACACGAATGATGTTAAAATAAATATCGGATCCCTTCCACGAATTGCGGCAGTAGGAAAATGTGAAATTGGCAAGGGCAAGCATCGTCAGATCCATGCCGAGAAAATAAATATAATAGCCAACGATAGAAAAAGATTCAACAGTTGACCAAACGACAATCAAATTGCCCAAAATAGGCGGAATCAACGCGAACAACAGAAACGCGACTTCTCTGCTTTGCGCCTTTTGACTGCGATAAGCTTTGACCATGCAAATCACAAGCGTGATAATCAAAATACATAATGCTAGAAATAAAACGTTTCTCATAACCACACCATCTATATCGTAACGATAATCATCAAAAATCAAAAAGAAATAATTTAATGAATAGCACTTCTTGCTTTGTTTTTGATGCTTACGTTGTAATTTAGGATATTCTTTTTATCCATTATTATTTTAGCTTATAACAGTTCTTTTGTCGAGAATAAAATTTAGCGGAATGAAGCACCAAAGATTATTCACAGCCATTGCGCCAAACCGCGCCGTCAGCCATAGGCAAATGCTAAAGCGGCGGCGCGGTTATAACGCCGCGAAGCCCGAGGCGATGTTATAAAACCCGGCCCGCGAGACAACTCAGCGCATCGATCCACTCGTCCATGCCATCACCGGTTTTGGCCGAGAGGAAAAAGATTTTCACATCGGGATTGAGGCGGCGCGCCCGTTCGCAAAACGCGTCATCGTCAAAATCAAAATAGTCCCGTGTGTCGATTTTGCTCACGATGATGACGTCGCAGATTTCAAACATCAGCGGGTATTTGAGCGGTTTGTCATCTCCCTCGGGAATCGACAATATTTCAACATTGAGGGACGCGCCGGTATCCTGCTCCGCCGGACAGACCAGATTTCCCACGTTTTCCAGGAAAATCATGTCCAGCGCATCACCGTCAAAAGCATCCAGCGCCTGTCCCGTCATGGCGGCGTCCATCGCGCATTCACCGCCGGTATGAACCTGCATCACTTTGAGACCCGCTTCGGCCATTTTTTTTGCGTCAACCTCGGCATCGATGTCCGCTTCCATCACACCGATGGTAAAACGCTTCCGCAGAGTCTCGGCTGTTTTTAGAATCAAGGTCGTCTTGCCGGCCCCCGGTGAGGCCATCATGTTGATTAAAAAGGTATGGTTCTTTAGATTGCGTTTTCGGATCTGTTCGGCAAGGCGGTCATTTTCCGCTGTGACGCCGACATTGACATCTATCACTTTAACCATGGCCATCTTTTCCTCCTTATGATTGCTTCATCTGATCGCAAAGCCACCCGCAAAGGGCGTCGATTCCCTCACCGGTAGCCGCCGAAATGAAAAACACCGGCGCCGCTGTCCGGAGCGCGACATTTTGTTTAAAACGGGCCATGTCAAAATCAAAAGCGGGCATCGCGTCGATTTTATTCACGCAGACCGCGTCGGCCTTTTCGAACATCAGCGGATATTTTAAGGGCTTATCGTCTCCTTCGGGCACCGAAAGAATGACAAGATTCTTGTGGGCGCCGGTATCAAATTCCGCCGGGCAGACCAGATTTCCCACATTTTCCAAAATAATGAGATCATAGTTTTCCGAGCCGATGGCTTTCAGACTGTTTCGGCTCATGTCCGCGTCCAAATGGCACATGCCGCCGGTATGCAGCTGAA
>CACZTE010000156.1 GCA_902784045.1 uncultured Eubacterium sp.
AAAAAAGAAAGCCGATGCCGACTTTCTTTTTTTGTGTTTCTTATTATACGATTATCCGAAAATGAGGAAGTACATCATCATGACGGTACCCAGGCCGATGCGGTACCAGCCGAAAACCTTGAAGTCGTTGGTCTTGATGTAGTTCATCAGGAAGCGGATGGCAAAAATCGATACGACAAAGGCGACGACCATACCGACGATCAAAAGAATAACATCGCTTGAGAACAACAATTCACGATATTTAACGAGTTTTAAAAGGCTCGCGCCGAACATGGCGGGGATAGCCAGAAAAAAAGTAAATTCCGCGGCGGTGGTGCGGTCGATACCAATGATTAACGCGGCGATAATCGTAGCGCCGGAACGGGAAGTTCCCGGGAAAAGCGCGGCGATGAGCTGGGCAAAACCGATAAACAATGCTGCCTGATAGGTAATGTCTTTGACATTCGTACAAACCGGTGTGCGATTTTCATTCTTGGTTTCCACAACGATAAAGGCAATCCCAAAGAGGATTAGCATAATGGCTACGCTGATGCCGTTGTAAAAATGTTCCTCAAAAAAATCCTCCAGCGGCAGACCGATGATGATAGCAGGGAGGCTGGCAACAATGATTTTGAGCCAAAGACTGATGGTGTCGCGATCGATGTAATAACCTCGCGGTTCGCCGCCGCGGGAACGGTTGTTTTTCTTGAAGGGCCAGATGCGGTTGAAATAGAGCACGACCACGGCCAAAATGGAGCCGAGTTGAATTACAACGAGGAAAAGATTGAAGAAATCCTCGCTGACGTTCATCTTAAGAAATTCGTTGATTAATATCATATGCCCCGTGCTGGAGACGGGAAGCCATTCGGTGATGCCTTGAACAATGCCGAGGACAACCGATACAAACAGATTATAAAGCATGTTTTTCCTTTCCGAAAACCGCGTAATCAGCGGCTTTTTGTTTTTTATGAGTATTTGTCTTTTTTATGAATGTTTATCTTATCACAGATCTGAAAAAGACACAATGTAAAAACAGAAAAAACACCGAAAAAGAGGTGCCGTCACACCGATAACCGTTTTTTTGACAAACGCTGTTTTTCGATTATCTTACTAACAGGCATTTTTTAATTCGGGCGATGGTGTTTTTTATTTTAAGGGAGAGGTTCTTTAAAATTTATCATTCGGGTGAAGACACGCATTTTATGAGTTGGGCTAATTGACATAATAATAGTTATTACATCTGTAGTAGCGTGATGTTGATGGATAATATCTGTTTTGATATTGAGGCAGGCGTAATTCTTCTCAGAAATGACCCTTGACAAAACATTTGGTTGTGGTAAGATATTAAGCGCAGTGATCCCGTAGCTCAGCTGGGAGAGCGCTACCTTCACACGGTAGAAGTCGTTGGTTCGAGTCCAATCGGGATCACCATTTATTCGATATTAGATTTAGAAGCAGGAAACGCATTGCGTTTCTTTTTTTGATTAGGCCATTTTTATTGTCTATTTGTATTTATAAGCATTTTTATCATATATATCAAAACAGCCAAGCCTAAAATAGACTCGGCTGTTCTGTTTTGTTTCATTGACAAACAGTTATTTTTTTGCAGCTTTTTTACGGGGAGATTTTGCTTTTTTGGCAGTGCTGCTTTTTGTTTTTTTAGCGGTAGCAGTTTTCGATTTTTTGGAAGAGGCTGCTTTTGTTTTTTTGGATGACGTTTTTTTTGTTGGCTTTGGAGCGGGATCGGGAGTTAATGTGTCTCCCGGAAAGGCGAGAATGATGCCTTCAAAGGGGCGCAGATCGTAAGTTAGGCGATAATCATAGCCGTCGCAGTCGTGGCGTTCGGTGAGTAGCTCCGGTACATAGCCGATCTCGTCGGGACTGCCGGCACCGGGCAGACTGTCAAAAGTGGAAAATACGCGGCGATAGGCGCCTTCCACCGGTGCGCCGACGGTGTAGCCCGCATAATGAGTCGCGGAGAAGTTGCACACAACGAGCAGAGCGCCGTCATAATTCCATGGGTTTCTTCTGATGAAGCTGACAATATTTCTGTCCATGTCGGCGCCGTTGACCCATTCAAAGGTCGTCGGATTTTTGGAGTCTGCGTGGAGAGCCGGATAGCGGCGATAGACAGCAATAAGGTTTTTGACACATTGAAGGACATCCCGATGGCCGTAATCATCGGCGAGGAACCAGTCGATTTCTTTGTGATAATCCCATTCGGCGTCCTGGGCGAAATCCTGTCCCATGAAAAGCAGTTTTTTGCCTGGATGGGTAAATTGATAGGTATACAAGGTTTTGACGCCTCCAAGACGGTCCATGATGCTGCCCGGCGTTTTGCCTACCATGGATTGTTTGCCGTAGACCACTTCATCATGGCTTAAAACCAGAATGAAGTTTTCGCTGAAGGCGTAATCCACCGTGTGGGTGAGCTCGTGATGATGCCATTTGCGATAGACCGGATCGTGTCCGATATAACGCAGGGTATCGTTCATCCAGCCCATGTTCCATTTGAACAGAAAACCCATGCCGCCGTCTTCCGAAGGCACAGTGATGGCGGGTTCCGCCGAGGAGTCTTCCGCAATGAGATAACCAGTGGTTTGATGGCGGACTTCATAATTGAGCTGTTTTAAGAAGTCGGTGCTTTCCAGGTTGATATTGCCGCCGAAGACGTTGGGACGCCATTCGGCGCGGCTGAAGTTAACATAGATCATCGCCGCGACGGCGTCAACGCGAAGGGCGTCGATATGAAATTCGTTGATCCAATAGAAGGCGCTGGAAATCAGGAAGGAGCGCACTTCAGGTTTACCGTGATCAAAGGCCAGGGTGCCCCATTCGGGGTATTCGGCGCGCAGGGGATCAGCTGATTCGTAAAGGGGCGTGCCGTCAAAATGCGCGAGGGCAAATTCGTCCTTTGGGAAATGAGCAGGCACCCAGTCGAGGATGACGCCGATGCCGGCTTTGTGCAGGGTGTCGACAAAATAACGGAAATCATCGGGATTGCCGTGGCGGCTGGTCGGGGCGAAAAAACCGGTGACCTGATAACCCCAGGATCCGTCAAAGGGATGTTCGCAGACGCCAATGAGTTCCACATGGGTATAACCCATCCAATTGGCGTATTCGGCCAATTGATCGGCAAGCTCACGATAATTTAAAAAGCCGTCTTCATCGCCGGGGCCGTTATAATGTTTTTTCCAGGAGCCCAGATGAAGCTCATAAATGGCCATGGGTTTATCGACAACTTTGCTGTTGTCCCGGGCAGCTTGATAATCGTCGTCTCCCCAGTTGTAATTATCCAGGTTATAAACGATGGATGCGTTGTCCGGGCGTTTTTCGGCGTAAAAGGCATAAGGGTCGCTTTTATAGCGTCTGACACCGTCGGCACCGGTGACAACATAGCGGTAGGCATCGCCTTGAACGACGTAGGGCACGAAACATTCCCAAACACCGCCGTCCCAGGCAGAGCGGCTCATCCATTGCTCGTTTTCCCAGCCGGTTTTGGCTGTGATGACCGAAACGTATTGCGCGTGAGGCGCCCATACGTTAAACAGGGTGCCTTCGACGCCGTCTTTTACAGTCGGATGGGCACCGAGTTTTTTGTAGGCCTCATAGTCTGTTCCCTGATGAAACAGATAGCTGTCCACATCGGAAAAAAAGGAATTATTTGACATCTGTTATTTCCTCCTTAATGATTAATAGGCAAGATAATAGATTTGAGCGCTTTTTGGCGCAAGGTTTAATTTGAGTTTGCCGGATTGTGCTTGTTTTGTCTCGCTGATGCTGTCATCAAAACCGCAGTCCTGTGTGACAAAAATACGTTTGACTTGACTGCCGTCCGGAATGCCGGCGTTTAGAACCGGTATGTTTATGTCCTGTGCGCTGTCGGCGTTATTGACGACAACTAGGGCAACACCTTCCAAACTGAAACGCGCGAAGGCGATATAGCCGTCGCCTGAAGCTAGAGGTTTAAAGCTTCCGGTTTTAAATACCGGATAATGCTCGCGGAGAGCGGTGAGGGAGCGGTGAAAATCAATCAGCGATGTGTTTTCACGTCCCCAAGGATAGGTTCTGCGGTTGTCGGGATCGGTCCAGCCGGCCAGTCCCGCTTCGTCACCGTAATAAATGGTCGGCGCGCCGGGGAGAGTCATAAGCAAAACGACAGCTTCGTAGAAAACCCGCAGATCGATGCCTTCCTCCGCCGCGGCGCTTCCCAGGGTTTCAAACCTGCCGGGAGTGCCGTTGGTGCGGGTCAAAAACCTGCTGTGATCGTGATTGGAAAGCTCATTCATTGCTGTGCTTAATGATTGGACCGGCAAGCGACTCATGGTCTCGCGCAGCGTGTCAAAAAAGGCAGGGCCGTTTTGATAGAGATCATCCCGTTTATAATCGCAGTGTTTTTCCATTCCCGTGAGGAAAAAGCTGACCGGTTCCATAAACGCGTCGTAGTTCATGACCGTGTCCCATTCGTCGCCTTTCAGCCACTCGGAAGGATCGCCGTAATGCTCGGCGACGATGATCAGATCGGGGTTGACGGCTTTGACGCGTTTGCGGAAGGCTTTCCAAAACCTGTGGTTAAAAGACGGGCTGTGTCCGAGATCGGCGGCGACATCAAGACGCCAACCGTCAATACGATAAGGCGGACCGGCCCATTTTTCGCCGACCCGAATAATTTTTTCACAAAGCTCGGCAGAGGCTTCGTAATTGAGTTTGGGCAGTGTTATAAAATCCCACCAGCATTCATAGCTGCCGTCATCCCGAAAACCAAAATAGGAACGGTAGGGACTTGACGAATCGGAATAAGCGCCGCCGCGATAGATGCCGGCACAGTTAATCCAACGGTGAAATGAACCGCAGTGATTAAACACGCCGTCTAAAATGACGCGCATGCCCCGATGGTGAACTTCTTCGCAGAAACGAGCGAAAAAATCGTCGGCGGCTTTTAAGTTTTCTTCTGCTGTCGTTCTGGTAATATAAAGGGAAGCGTGAGCATTGTCGAGGTCGCCTTGTTCAAGCACGTTGCCTTCATCTTTGGGGATGAGGGCCAGGTGCGGATCGATATGCTCATAATCCTGGGTGTCATAGCCGTGACTAGACGGTGAAACAAAAACAGGATTGAGATAAATGACCTGAACGCCCAGGAATTTGAGATAATCAAGCTTATCCAAAACGCCCTGAAGGTCGCCGCCGTAAAAATGTCTGAAATCATTCGACTCAGGCAGTGTATCCCAGCTTTCGGCGTGAGTGACCATATCACCGTTGTAGCTGTATTCCTGGCTTTTTACATCGTTATCCGGATTGCCGTTGGCGAAACGGTCAGGAAAAATTTGATACTGCACGGCGCCTTTCGCCCACTCAGGTACATGAAAGCCGGGGATAATTTTGAAAGCGTGGTCAAAATCCGGAGAAGGGTGTCCGTCTGACAGAATCGCGCCGGTTTTGGTGTAATGGATGTATTGTCCGTTCCACCCGATAACAAAAGTATAAAATAGGGCGTCGTTTCCGGAACAGCGGATTTTGATCGCAAACCGGTCGAAGCAACCGTCACTTTCCGCTTTGGTCATGGGATGAAGGCTTCCTTCGGGTCCTTCCATCAGCGAAACATCCGAAAACGCGTCCTTAAGCGCGCGAATCCCGATGGTCACTTCGTCTCCGGGATCGGGCTCAGCTGGATACCTGAATAACGGGCTTTCATCGCTAAAAATCGATGATAATATGTTGTCATGATCGTTTTGATTGGTCATGATGGATGTCTACTCCTTGTTCAGCCTTCCTGCAAAGGCGGAGGGCATGGATTATTCACATTCATCCGCAGCGGAGGCTTTTTTTCAGTATATCCAAAAAGGCCGTCGTTTTCAACATTAAATATTTTATCTTTACAACAACAATTTACAATGTTATTATCAAAAAACAGGGTAAAGTGAGATTTCCGCAGGGTGTCATCTAACTGATAAAACGGTTGACGCCTTTTGTTCGGAAAAACCCACTTAGATGTTTTCATGAAGGAGGAAACTGTGATTTATTCAACGGAAGTAAAAAACATGTGTCCTATCGCGCAGGGCGTTTCCCACGGCGCCGCGCCGATTCCTCAGGAAGGGGCATGGACAAAAGCGAAAGAAATTGCGGACGTTTCCGGCTATACTCACGGTATTGGCTGGTGCGCGCCGCAGCAGGGAGCTTGTAAGCTTTCCCTCAATGTGAAAGACGGCATTATTCAGGAAGCCTTGGTGGAAACCGTCGGTTGTTCCGGCATGACGCATTCCGCGGCGATGGCATCAGAAATTTTGCCTGGCTTGACACTGCTTGAAGCTCTCAACACCGATTTGGTTTGCGACGCCATCAACACGGCGATGAGAGAATTGTTTTTACAGATCGTCTACGGCCGTACCCAAAGCGCTTTTTCGGAAGGCGGTTTGCAAATCGGCGCCGGTCTTGAAGACTTGGGCAAAGGACAGCGTTCCATGCTCGGCACCATGTACGGCACCCTGGAAAAAGGTCCCCGCTATCTGGAAATGACCGAAGGCTATGTCACAGAGCTGGCTTTGGACGAAGACGATGAAATCATCGGCTACAAGTTTGTTAACTTCGGCCGCATGATGGATTTCATCAAAGACGGCGACGACGCGCAGACAGCGCTTGAAAAAGCTTCAGGACAATACGGCAGAATTGATGATGCCGCGCGGTTTGTGGATCCGAGAAAGGAATAAGGTATCGACATGGCATTATTTGAATCTTATGAACGCAGAGAAAAACAAATTCTGGCTGCTTTGAACAAATACGGAATTGCTTCCATTGAAGAAGCAAAAGCCATTACCGAAGACGCCGGTCTGGATATCTATCATCTGGTTGAAAACATTCAACCTATCTGCTTTGAAAACGCAAAATGGGCTTACACCATCGGCGCGGCCATTGCCATCAAAAAAGAATGCCGTAAGGCTTCCGACGCGGCTGCCGCCATTGGTGAAGGCCTGCAGGCTTTCTGCATTCCCGGTTCCGTCGCGGACAGACGTCAAGTCGGTCTCGGCCATGGCAATCTGGGTAAAATGCTTTTGGAAGAAGACACGGAATGTTTCGCGTTTCTGGCCGGTCATGAATCCTTTGCTGCCGCGGAAGGCGCTATCGGTATCGCGGAAAAAGCCAACAAAGTCCGTCAAAAACCGCTTCGCGTTATCTTAAACGGTCTTGGCAAAGACGCCGCTCAAATCATCTCCCGCATCAACGGTTTTACTCATGTGGAAACCGAATATAATTACAGCACCGGCGAACTCAAAGAGGTCTCCCGCAAATGCTATTCCAAAGATCCGGAAAATCCGAGAGGAAAAGTCAATTGCTACGGATCCAACGATGTGCAGGAAGGCGTGGCTATTATGTGGAAAGAAAACGTGGACGTTTCCATCACCGGTAACTCCACCAATCCCACCCGTTTCCAACATCCCGTGGCAGGCACCTATAAAAAAGAACGCGTTCTGGCCGGCAAAAAATATTTCTCCGTGGCCTCCGGCGGCGGCACCGGCAGAACTTTGCATCCCGACAACATGGCAGCGGGCCCCGCGTCCTACGGCATGACGGATACCCTCGGCAGAATGCACTCCGACGCCCAGTTTGCCGGATCCTCATCGGTTCCCGCGCATGTGGAAATGATGGGCCTCATCGGCATGGGCAACAATCCGATGGTCGGCGCCACCGTAGCAACGGCCGTGGCTGTGGAAGAAGCGGCAAAAGCCGGTAAATTCTAAAAATAGAATCAGTAACTTCATTACATCAGAAAATCAGGTTTGATATTGTTTCAAACCTGTTTTTTTGATGTAATAATTTCCTAAGCAGGAGGTATTATTGATAAGATTTTTAGAGATTTCTATGCTATAATATAAACACATATTATTCAAAGAAAAAGAGTGCTTTTCTTTCAAAAAAGAATTATCCTCAGATTTTGTTTGCTCGGCAAAAATTCGGAGTAAATACCATGAAACGCAATCAAAACATTCCGATACTCACGACAGAACGGCTGGTGCTTCGCCCGCCGGATATCACCGACGCTCCGGCACTCTATAAAAGCATCGGACGCGATGAAAGAATCACTCGTTACACAGGCTGGAATCCTTATCTCAGTCTTGAAGCGGCAAAACGAAAAATCGCTGATGATTTAGAGACAGCTTCTCAAGGGGAAGGATGGTCTTGGATCATCACGGCAGGCGGCAGGCTTATCGGCACTGTCGGCGCCTATGATGTCGACCGGGACACCGTTTCGGCGGAGCTGGGGCTGACCATTATCCAAAGCGAGTGGGGAAAAGGCTATGG